>NZ_JBHXNP010000047.1:0-65147 GCF_042719495.1 Streptomyces sp. NPDC058525 | reverse complement strand
CGGGGACAGGATTTGAACCTGCGACCTCTGGGTTATGAGCCCAGCGAGCTACCGAGCTGCTCCACCCCGCGTCGTTGCCCTAACCCTACGGCACCCACGGCCTGGCCTTCGCCACATTTTCCTGCCACCACCATCCGTCACGCGCACGGCCGGTTGCGAGGGTCCGCGAAGGCCGCGATGAGCAACAGCAGGGCCGCCGGCATGAAGACGAACATCCCGGTGATCGCGCCGACCACTGACCAACCGACCAACGGGAGCCCGACGATCAAGCAGCACCGAGCGAACGCCTTCGGCGCCGCCCGCATGACGAGCGGGAGGGCGACGACGAGGCCGGTGAGGAAGAAGCTCGAGGCCGACGCGGCATACATCCACCTGCCCTGTTCGAGCTTGTAGAGCATCGTCACCGTCACCAACGCCCCAGCCACCGCAGCCGCCACGGCCCAGCCCCACTGCCACCGCGACACGCGCTCTGCCACGTCTCCGCCCACAGCCACCCCCATTTCTTGAACTTGTTCAACTGAACACGTTCAAGCTAGCAGGCCCAAGTCGGGCGCACACCCCTCCCGTCACCGCGAAGGGCCTGGCCGGCGTCACGGCAGACAATCCCCCGCACGGGTGAGCGACCCTGTTCGAGCGAGTTTGGCCGCCGCCTCCCCAGACCTGCCAAGGCCATCGATCCAGGACAGAACATGCGTTCCCCATTTGCCCCCGAATCGGCCGTGACGATGTCGATCCAGCGCCGTTCTTAGAGCACCAGTACCAAACCTGCGGCCATCCGGAGGATGCCGTGCATCCCGGGACCGCCGACTGCCCGCCCTTGCAGCATTCGAACAACAGGCACTGCCCCGGCTCCCTGCCACCCGTCCCGTGTCCGCTCCCCTGAACTGCGAGGCCGCCTTGCCGCCCACCCGCTCCCACATCCGCGATCTCCTGGCCTCCTACCTGGTGCGCCGCCCCGCCGAGGCAGAGCTACTGGCACCCCTGGTGCGGGCGCTGGAAGCCGGGGACGATCCCACGCACCGCTCCACGCTGCCCGGACACATCACGTGCAGCGCCGTCGTGATCGACCGGGACCGGCGCGTGCTGCACATCCATCACAAGGCCATCGGCAAGTACCTCGCACCCGGAGGGCACGTAGAGGAGGGCGACCGGACGCTGCTGGGCGCGGCACTGCGCGAGGTGCACGAGGAGACCGGGATCCCGCCCATCGCCCTCTGTGTCACCGCCGAGTACGGGAGCGTGCCCTTCGACATCGACGTCCATGACATCGACGCCAGCCCGACGCAGGGTGAACCCGCCCACCAGTACTACGACTTCAGGTTCGCGTTCTGTCTCGTCGACACCACCGCCGAGATCGTCCCGCAGCTCGACGAGGTCTCGGGGGTGGAGTGGCGAGCTTTCGACGAGGTCGCGTCGCCCGCCCTGCGCGCCAAGCTCCTCGCCTCCGGCCTCGACGGTCGCGTCGAGCCGGTGAACGCCTCGGCGTTGATCCACGACGGGGATGGCCGCTACCTGCTCCACCTGAGGGACGACGTGCCCGGGATCTGGGAGCCGGGGGCCTGGGCTCTGCTGGGCGGCGGTCGCGAGCCGCAGGACGGTTCGCTGGAAGCCACCGTCCGCCGAGAGCTGCGGGAGGAAGCCGGACTCGCGCCTCCCGTACTGGCGCCCTTCGCAATGGAGTTGGCCACTGGAACCGATGGCATGGCCGTACCGGTGCAGATCTTCGCCGGGCTGTGGAACGGCGACCCGGCCGAACTTCGCCTCACCGAGGGCGTCATGCTCGCCTGGTTCTCCCCCGAGACGATGCCCCGCCTGCGGCTGAACCCCTCCACCCTGGATCTGGTGCGCCGCCACCACGCCTCCGCCCGCCCCGAACTCGCCCCCAAGGTCGGCAGCGGAAGCGTTCCGCATATCGTCGGCGTGCACCTCTACCTGGAGCAGGACGGCCAGGTGCTGCTGGGACTGCGGCACCCCGACTCCGCGTTCGCCGGCTCCACCCACCATTTCCTCGCCGGGCACTGCGAGCAGGAGTCCGCGGTGAGTTGCCTGGTGAGGGAGGCCGAGGAAGAAGCGGGCCTGCTCATCGACCCGGACGACGTGGAACTGGTGCACCTCGTCCACCACGTGGACGAGGCGGGCGGGCTTCCCCGGATGGGGGTCGTCTTCCGTGCCCGGCGGTGGCAGGGCACGCCCGAAGTACGAGAGCCCGACCGCTGCGTGTCCTGGGGCTGGTGGCCCACCGACGCACTCCCCCGCCCGCTCGTCCCCTACACCCGCGCCGCCATCGAGGGCATCCAGGCCGGTCGGTTCTATACCGAGGTCGGCTGGACCTGAGCAGCCCCTCTCCCTCCCGCACCCGCTCCCGCTCCCGCTCCCGCTCCCGCTCCCGCTCCCGCCTGCCAACATCCCAAGGAGTCGTACATGGCCGATCCCACCCTGCCGCACGCCCGCACCGCTGGATGCGTACGCCGGAAGGTCGCTTTCGCCGCCCGCCGCCGCCCCAAGGCTGTGCGGTGAGCGGCTCCGCCCGGCACACGGTGCCCGTCGACGTCCACCTCATCCTGCGCCGCGAGGGCGAGCACGGCCCGGAGGTGCTGCTGTCGCGCCGCGCCGGCGCGGTGTACGCGTCGGGGCTGTGGCACCTCCCGTCCGGGCACCTCGACCCGGACGAGGACATGGTGCAAGCGGTGATCCGGGAGGCCCGTGAGGAGACCGGCGTCGTCATCGACACCGAGGACGTCACCGCAGCCGTCACCGTCCACCATCGCCCTCCCGTGGGCACCCGTTCCCGGATCGGGGTGTTCTTCGAGGTGCGGTCGTGGTCGGGACGGCCCGAGGTGAGGGAGCCGGACCGGTGCGACGGCATGGGCTGGTACCCGCTGGACGGGCTGCCGGATCCGATGGTGGCCTACTGCCGGGCCGGCCTGGACTCCTACCGCGCCGGACTGCCCGCCGCCGTGCACTTCCAGCACCCCGACGACCCCGTCCACCACACCCCGGACGGCCCCGGCCGCACCCGCCTCCTGCCGGGCCCGCCCGCAGAAGGGGTGGAACTGCCTTACGGACTGCGGGCGTTCGCCGAGCAGGCCGTCGGCCGGATCGCCCGGACGACGGAGGTCTCCTGGGCGCGGACCCGGAACCGGGTCTGGCGGATTACCGGATCCGACGGCGGCGTCTGGTACCTCAAGCGGCACCGCGGTCCGCGGTTCCACGAGCGGGAGGTGGCCGCGTACCGGACGTGGGTGCATGCGCTCGGCGCACGGGCGCCCCGTCTCGTCGCGGCCGACACCGCGGCCCGGGCCGTCGTCGTCACCGCGCTGCCGGGGCGTAGCCCGAACGGCTTGGCCCTCGCCCCGGCCGCCGAGGTGCGTCTCCAGTACGAACTGGGCCGCCTCGCCGGCGCCCTGCACCGCAGCGCACCCGAGCGGCCCGCCGGCCCGTCGGAGGCCTTGGGGCGGGTGAAGCGCCACCTGGAGGAGGCGCGGCCGCATCTGGCCGACGGGGACGAGGCCTTGATCCTCGCCTTGGCCCGCGTGTACGAGGAACTCCCCCGGCCCGTGGTGGTGCCGACGCACGGGGACCTTCAGTACCGCAACGTCCTCCTCGCCGACGACGGCGAGCTACGGCTGTTCGACTTCGAGCGGTCGGAGTACGCCACCGCGACCCGCGACCTGGCGCGCCTGAGCGACACCTGGACCGGCCGGACACACCTGCGCGCCGCGTTCCTCGACGGGTACGGCCGACCGCTCACGCCCGCCGAGGAGCTCCGCCTGGACTGCGAGACGGCCTTCGACGCCGTTTCCGGCATCGCGTACGGGACCTCCCACGACGACCCCGAGGTCGCCGAACGCGGCCGCCGCACCCTGCTGCGGCTCCATGCGGCCAGGCGGCCATAACCCCTCACGCGACGCCGCAGGGGTGATCGACCCCGGTTTGACAGCGCTCAGACCGATGGCAGTGTGGTAGGTGGGGGGCGATGTTGGGAGGCTCGGCATGGCATCCGGTTTGGCATGGCGTTGCTCGGCGCGGCAGATTCCGCTCAGGCTCACGGCCGGCGTGTTCTTCCTGAACTCCGGGCTGTCCAAACGTGGTGCGGATCAGGCCACCGCCGAGGGGCTGCATCAGTTCGCCGCCGCCACCTATCCGTTCCTGGCAAAGCAGGACGCGCAGACGTTCGTCCGGCTGCTCTCGGCAGGGGAGCTCGCGATCGCCGCCACACTGCTCCTGCCGGTCGTTCCCGCTGCTGTCGCCGGGGCCGTGCTGACGGCGTTCTCGGTCGGCACCATCGGGCTGTACCTGCGTACGCCGGGGATGCGGCAGGAAGGGAGCCTGCGCCCGACCGAGCAGGGAATCGCGCTGGCCAAGGACGTCTGGCTGCTGGGCATCGGCGCCTCCCTCATCGCCGAAGGCGTGGACGAACACCGGTGACGGCCGGGAGTGCGGGTCAGGGGTGCGCATGGCCATGACCAAGTGGTTCTTCGAGCCCGGTCATACCGCGGCGGAGTTCCGCGCCAGGCACATGATGGTGACGTACGTGCGCGGGCAGCTCAAGAACGTGCGGGGCTCGCTGGCGGTCGATCCCGACAACCCGGAGACGGCACGTGTCGAGGCGACGGTCGACGCGACCGAGGTGTACACCGGGCAGCCCCAGCGCGACGCGCACCTTCGCAGTGCTGATTTTTTCGACGTCGAGCACCATCCGACCTGGACGTTCGTCGGGTCGAGCGTTCACCAGGTGAGCGGCACCGAGTTCGAGGTCACCGGGGATCTCACGGTACGCGGCGTGACGCGCACCGTGACCTTCGACGTCACCCACTTGGGACAGTGGGACACCCCTTGGTGGGAGGACGGGCGGGACCTCGGGCCGCGGCGACGGGCCGGCTTCACCGCGAGGACGCGGATCAACCGGCATGACTTCGGGGTCAGTTGGAACGACGTGGTCGACCGAGGTGGAGTGGTCGTCAGCCCCATGGTCGATGTGGTCGTCGATGTCGAGGCCGTCCTCGAGCCGGGTGAAACGACCGCCTGAGCGCGATGCCTTGCGGCCGGGCCGGGCGGCTGCCGGTCCGGTCAGGGCGTGCTGATGCCCTTGAGGATGACATCGGCCACCGCTTCGGCATGACGACGGATGGCGTCCTGGTCTGGGAAGCCCGTCGCGGGCGTCACCCGCTACACCTACACGGACGGCGACGACCGCTACGTCATGTACTTCGGCAGGGCTCGGGCCTGAACGGGGTGCCGTCGGCCCCGCAGCCCGTTTGGTGTACCGCTGCGCGGCGCGGGCGGGTGTCCGAACGAACCTGCGCATCGGAAGCGGCGCGCGGGTCCTGTGCCCGGGCGGCCACGGAAAGTATGATCAAGCAATGTCCGACACGACCGAGACCACACCCGGCTGGCTGAGCAAGGACGAGCTGGAAACGGCCAGGGCGCGCATGCCGATCCTGTACGTCGCGGCCGTCCCCGTACGCGTCGATGACAGCGGGGAGGTGACCGACATCGGACTGCTGCTGCGCATCGGTCCGGACGGCACGGTCAGCCGTACCCTGGTGTCCGGCCGCGTCCTGCACCACGAACGGGTCCGCGACGCGCTGCTGCGCCATCTGGAGAAGGACCTCGGTCCCGTGGCCCTGCCGCGCGTGCCGCCCTCCCTCCAGCCCTTCACGGTCGCCGAGTACTTCCCGACGGCCGGCATCACCTCGTACCACGACCCGCGCCAGCACGCGGTGTCCCTCGCCTACCTCGTGCCGGTGGCCGGTGACTGCCGTCCCCGGCAGGACGCTCTGGACCTGGTCTGGTTCAGCCCGCAGGAGGCGGCCTCGCCGGCCGTGCAGAGCGAGATGCCGGGTGGTCAAGGGGTGTTGCTCAAGCAGGCGCTCGCGCACACCGGGCACGTCTACTGACAGAGGCGCGGGGAGCGGGGCGCCGTCGGGGCGGCGCCCCCTATTCGCGTTTCCACACCTTTGCGTAGGCTTCCATGTAGTCGTCCTGGCCGTCCTCGATGTTGGTGATTTCCAGGACGAGGAGCACGTCGGAGGAGGCGCGGACGCAGATCTTGTCGCCGATCCCCCACTCGGCGTCCTCCACGAGGGTTCCGTAGTCGGAGGCCCACTTCTTCGCGAGGCAGTCGCTGTTCTTGTTGGAGTCCGCGTCCTTCAGGAGCAGGATGTCGTCCCCCGCGAAGTCCCAGTTCTCGTGCAGGTCGATGTCGAACCCCTCCCCTGACTGGGCGTTCTCGAAGTCGGCGGCGTCCAGGCCGTAGCCGGTGGGCAGTTGGACGGACTCCGACTCTTCGGCCAGGTACCAGTCGGCGAACGGATCGGTGGCGATGGGGGACGGTGCCGGGGAGGTCTCCTCGGGGGTCTCGTCCGGGGTCGCGTCAGGGGTCGTTTCGCCGTCGGTGGGCTCCGGTGTCGTCTCCGTGTCCGAAGGGGTGTCCGAGGGGCTGTCGCCGTTTTCGTCCTGGGATACGTACGGCGAGTCGGGTTTGTCGGACTGATTGGCCGAGTACGCCAGAGCCGCGATCGACGCTGCCACGACCACAGCGGCGGCAGCCAGGAACGGGGCGGTCCGGAGTCTCGCGCGGACCCCCGCCGGGCGCGGGCCATGGCCGGCCGCGACGGCAGGCGGCTCGCTGGGGCGCTCCGGCACGTTCGAGCCGCGCACCATCGGGCTCGCCGCCGCCGGGGTGGTCGGCTGGTCGGCGAGGTGCGCAGGGGTGGGCGTGGGGCCGGGGTCCACGCGCGTGGGCTCGTACCGCGCGGGGGCGGCCGCCGCTTCGGGCTCCCCGTCCGCCTCGAGGGCCGAAGAGGCGCGTGCCAGCAGGCTGTTCGCGACGGCGGGCGGCAGCCACGCCGAACCGTCCGGTCGCGCGGCGTCCGCGGGCCCGCCCGATCCGCCGGCCCCGGCCACCCGGGCCGAGAGCTCCGTCTCCAGGGCCTCCAGGGACGGCCGCTGTTCCGGGTCCTTGGCCAGGCAGCGCCGGACGAGGTCCCGCGCGACTCCCGTGAGGGCGTCCAGCCGCGGCTCGGAGTGCACGACCCGGTAGAGCAGCGCGGGGGTGGCGCCGGTCCCGAAGGGGCTCTCGCCGCTCAGGGCGAAGGCCAGCACCGCGCCGAAGGAGAAGACGTCGGAGGCGGTGCCGACGGCGTCGCCCGCGGCCTGCTCCGGGGACATGAAGCCGGGTGAGCCCACGGTCATCCCGGTCCGGGTCAGGGCGCTCGCCTCGGTGGCGCGCGAGATGCCGAAGTCGATCACCCGGGGTCCGTCGGGCCCCAGCAGTACGTTCGAGGGCTTGAGGTCCCGGTGGACCAGCCCGGCCGCGTGCACGGCGGACAGGGCTGCCGCCAGACCGCGGCCCAGCGCGAGCGCCGAGGCCTCGGGGAAGGGGCCGTGTTCGGCCACCGCCTCGGCGAGCGACATGCCGGGTACGAAGGCGGTGCTCAGCCATGGCGTCGGGTCGTCCACGCCGGCGTCGAGCACCTTGGCGGTGAATCTGCCGTCCACCGCCCGAGCGGCGGCAACCTCGCGGGCGAACCGCCGTCGGAACTCAGGATCCCTGGCCAGCTCGGGATGTACGACCTTCACGGCCACGCTGCGCCCGCCGGGCGTTCGGGCCAGGTAGACCCGTCCCATGCCCCCGCTGCCGAGCCGGGCGACTACGCGGTAAGGCCCCACCTGTACAGGGTCACCCGGTATCAACGCGTCCACTTGGCCCCCCGAGTAGCGCTGGTTTGGCTGGATTGTAGTGACGCGTCCATGGTCATGTCTGGCTTTGTCCTGACCTCGCGGAGAGGCCGGACGTGAGGCCGGGCGTCTGGCCCGGGCCTCGCAGCCGGTCAGGCGGGCGCCGTCTCCCGATTGCGGTCGAGGGCTTTGGTCAGGCGGGCGGCCTGGGTGACCAGGCGGGACCGGCCGCCGCGGGCCGCGACGGCGGCGAGGCCGGCCGGGTGCGGGGCGACCACGGCGGACTGTTCCACGCAGTCGGCGGCCGTCTCCAGGAGTTCGCCGGTGCCGCGCGGGTCGGCGGTGCCGGCGAGCAGGGCGGGCAGGGCGGCCGACAGGACGGACCAGGTGGTGGTGCAGGCGCCGGTCGCGGCGGCGGTGCGCAGCGAGTCGGCGAGCCGGTTGGGCTTGACCGTGCCCAGGGTCAGCTGCTCCCCGAGGTCGGAGCCGATGCGTTCGGCGTCCAGATCGCCGCGGGCTGCGAGCGCCAGGAGTGCATCGACGGCGTTCAGCCGGTCCTCGGCGTGCCGGGCGCCGAGTCCGGTGGCGACGGCGAGGTGGAGCGCCGGCCCGGCTGCCGGGCCTCCGGCGGCCGCGAGCAGGGGCAGCACGGAGGTCCCGCCCCGCTCTTCGTGGATGGCGCAGGAGGTGATGGCCGGGAGCGACCAGGCGGCCAGGGTCTCGCGGTCCTCGGGGAGGGCGGCGACCAGGGTGGCATCGCCGTCGCCGTCCCAGCAGCGGCCGGTGGCCCTGCGAGCCTGCCCCAACTCCCGGAACGGCTTGGGGAACCGGTGCAGGACGGTGGGGCGTTCCGCGGTGTCCAGGGTGAGGTGGCTGGGCCATACGTCGTAGTGTCGGGCGCTGGTCGGCGCGGTACGGCGCGTGACGGCGGCGGGCAGGCCGTCCTCGCCGAGCCAGGCCGCGAGCCGGTCCCCTTCGGCTAGGCCCAGTGCGGCCGCCTCGGGGATCGCCGTGGGGTCGCGGCGGGTCCGCAGCAAGGCCTGTGCGAAGTCCGCCGGGGCGGGGGTCTCGCCGAGTCGTTCGTACGCGGCCAGGCGCTCGATGAGGGTGCGCGGGTCCAGGGAGCCGTTGGCGTGGGTGGGGAAGGAGAGCAGGAAGGGCAGCGGCCGGCCCGCGATGTGCCGTGCCGCCTCGACCACGCGGGCGTGGGAGGCGACGTGGAACGCGGGGTGGTGGCAGTCGCTGCGCCAGCCCCCGGACTCGGGCCAGGACGTGCGGGCATGCGCCGCCGGGCGTACGTCCAGGACCGCGGCGGCGACGTGTTCGATGCCGGGCAGGTCGCTGGTGAAGTGGTGGGACCGCTCGGGGTCGAGCCACCACCGTCCGGCCAGCGCGGGACGCAGTGCCGCGGCGAGGGCCGCACGGTCCCGGTGGGCGTGCCGGACGAGGCCGTCCAGGGCGCGTTCGAACTCCTCGACGCTCGTGGTCCGGGAGTTGACCGCGGCTGCGACGAGCTCCACGGTCTCCTCGACGCTCTCCGGGGCGGGCGCGAGCGGGATCTGGGTCGGGGGCGGGGGAAGGATCTCCTGGTAGGGGGCATGGTCGGCGGCGGGGGCGGCGTCCGGGCCGAGGACCTCCACGGCCCGCGCCCGGTGCAGGGGGCTCAGCAGGTGTGCGCATGCGGCGAGTTCGGCGCGTACGTCCGGGTCGTCGACCAGGTGCGCGGCGGCGAGCTTCAGGGCCCGTTCCTGGATGTCGGTGTCGGTGTGTCCGAAGGCCTCGCCGAGTACGGGCAGCAGCTCGGGGGCGGCGGCCGGATCGCGGACCAGCTCCCGGCCGAGCAGCACCAGTTGGGCGCGTACGAGCTTCTTCTCGGGCCGGAAGAGGACGGTCAGGGACATTTCGGCGAGCAGGCGGGGAGCGAGGCCGCCGGCCGCGGCGAGCCGGGCCAGGGCCTGCTGGGCGTGCCCGGCGACGGCGGACGGGGCGTCGGCGGCGAGCGCGATCCAGTCGGCGGCCCGTTCCCGCTCCTCCTCCGCGGTCGGCTGCAGGGCCTGCAGGATCGCGAGGTACGGCTTGAGATGGGGGGCGGTACCGCCGCGCAGCAGACGGGCCGTGCACCCGTCGAGCAGGGCGGTACGGTCGACCAGGCCCTCCTCCGCGATGGCGGCGAGCGCGGTCGGCCAGTGGTACGGGCCGACGGGCTCGCCCGACCAGTGCCCGAGCGAGGGGACCGGCTCGGCGGTCTCGAAGAGGTGCGGGACGAGCTCGGCGGTGTACGGGTCCCCGCGCAGGGCCTCGGTGAGGGAGGTGCGCGCTGCGGGCAGGGACGAGGCCCAGCCCTCGAGGCAGCCGTCGGTGGTCGGCATCGGGCATCCGGCGATGCCGACGAGCGTGCGGATCAGCGGGTAGTCCTGTTCCGCGGTCGCGGCCCGGGCGGCGAGCCGGTGGGCGAGGTCGCCGAGCAGCCGCGGTTCCCGGTCGGACAGGACCTTGAGCAGGGTGTCGGCCGGGAGGGCCTGCCAGCGGCGCAGGTCGCGCGCGGCGATCCAGGAGGCCGCGGCGGCCGCGCCGGTGGTGCATCCGGCGCCGGCGACGACCAGGGCCGGGTTCACCAGGTCCCGTTCCCGCCAGTTCTCCCATCCCTGGGAGCGCAGGTCGGCGCGCAGCGCCTTCAGTTCGGCGAGCAGCTCCCGCCGCTGCACCCGGTCCAGCGGCTTGAGCAGTCCGGGCAGGTCGGAGGTGCGGCCGGCCCGGACGGCGGCGAGGATGTCGCGCGCGGGGGCGCCCGCCTGCGGTGCGGGAGCGGTGGTGTCCTGGGCGGTGGCGTTCATCGTGAGGCTCCGGCGGGGGTGGTGGTGTCGGTGTGCGCGGTGTCGGTGTGCGCGGTGTCGGTGTGCTGGGCGTCGGTGTGCGCGGCCCGGCGGGCCATGCGGGTGGCGAGGGCGTGTTTGCAGGGGCCCCGGCGGCCGCTGTAGTCGGCCCACCACTGGCAGGTGCAGCTCAGGGCGCCGCCCGTACCCCGGACCTGGTAGCGGCGCTCCCCCGAGGCGACGACGGCGGTGCCCGCGCTGTCGTCCAGGGTGACGGCGCCTTCCGCCAGCAGGGCGCGGGCGGCGACCAGGCGCGGGTTGTGGCGTTCGGCGCGACGGGAGTCGTAGGGCAGTTCACGGTGGAAGTAGGCGGCTTCGGCGAGGTCGTAGCCGACGCGGCCGGCCGTGCCGAGGTGGGTGAGGGCTGCCCGTACGCGGTCTACGGGGAGCCCGGACTGCTCGGCGAGGTCGGCCGGGTCGATGCGCGGCTCCCAGGCCAGCAGCACGGAGATCAGGTCGGCGTCGGCGGCCGCGGTGTCCGTGGCGAGGGCCTCCAGGACGCCGCCCTCGCCGGAGAACCCGCGGTCGGGTTCCGGGGAGAGGGTGAGCGTGAGCCGCATGCCGGGCAGGCCGACCTCCCATGCGGAGGCGGTGGGCCCGGCACCGTCGGCCACCGGCCCGTACACGCGCAGGCCGGTCGCATTGCGCAGGACCCGCTGGAGGGCGGCGAGCCTGTCCGGGCCGGGCAGGCAGACCGCCCCGGGCACCGGCCGGGTGGTGGGGCGCAGCGTACGGCCCGCGGGGATCACCCACAGGGCGGCGCTCGCGGCGCCGCTGCCGGTGGGGGTGCGCGGGAGCGAGCGCAGGAAGCGTACGGCTTCGGCGGCGGTGAGTTCGGCGCGCAGGTCGAAGCCGGTGGTGATGGCCTGGGATTCGGCGAAACCGCGCAGCCAGCGGTCGGGCAGCGGGACCTTCTTCTCGACGACCGGACCGTCGAGGGTGGTGACCGTCAGCTCGTCGGGGCCGACGCGCAGGTGCAGCGGGTCGTCACCGGTCAGGCGGGACAGGGCCTCGCGCAGCGGGTTGTTGACGTCGACGTTGGTGGTGCCGTGGCCGGTGTCGGAGCCGCCGAGTCCTTCGGGGAGCACGTCGAGCCGGGCGTACACCCCGCAGCATCCGGAGAAGGACTCGAAGCGCAGCCGGTCGCCGTTGCCCGTGACGACCGGGTCGAGCGAGGCCCGCAGGGTTCGCCGGTAGTAGCGGGCGGCGGCCACGTCGGCGACGGCCAGCAGGGCGCGGGCGGCGGCCTGAGGGCTGTTCAAGAACCCTGCGAAGAACTGGGGGTGGGCCTCGGCCCCGGCCGGCGTCAGGCCTCCCGCGGTCTCCAGGCCGAGCATCCGTCCCGTACCGGCCGCGTCGGTGGTCAGCGAGGATGAGCCCGCGTAGGCGAAGGTGTGTGCGGTTCGCGTCATGATCGGAACGCTAAGGGGGACCACTGACAACGCCGCTGCGCCCCTGTGGGCTCCGTGGCCCTGCCGTACCGAGCGGGGCCACGGACGAGCGATCGACTGACGGGTGACTGATGATTCGTCAGACTCCTTGCGCTGCCTGGGTGATGGTCCGGGCTGCGGCGAACTCGGCCAGGTAGGCCTGTTCGGCCTCGTCGAGGTATCCGTAGGCGTCGTCGCCGACGGGGATCCGCAGGGGCGTGGCGGTGTCGGATCCGACGAAGTCCAGGACGCGCGCCGCGAAGTCCTCCGGGCGGCCGGTCTCGGGCTTCTCCGCGAGGCCGCGGGCCCCTTCGAGCATCTCGCGGTTGGTGACGTCGTAGGCGGGGATCCGGTCACGGGCCTCGGTCATGGAGGTGCCGTAGCGGGTGGCGAACATGCCCGGTTCGAGGACGGTCACGCGGATGTTGTGGGGTGCGGCCTCCACGGCCAGGGCCTGGCTCATGCCCTCCAGGGCGTGCTTGCCGGCGCCGTAGGCGGCGAGCCCCGGAAAGGCCATGCGGCCGACGATGGAGGAGACGTTGACGATGTGGCCGTGCCCCTGGGCCCGCATCAGCGGCAGGACCAGGCGGGTCAGCCGCCACGGCCCCACGACCAAGGTCTCCAACTGGTCGCGCAGTTCGGTGTCGGAGACCTCCTCGACCGCGCCGAACAGTCCGACGCCGGCGTTGTTCACGAGTACGTCGATGCCGCCGAGACGGTCGGCGGACCCCGGTCCGACGGCCATCCCTCCCGCTGGGGTGTGCGGAGGCGCGCGGGCGCACACCGGGGCGCGCGCTCCTGCCTGCGGCGCCCCGGCGCGGGCCTCCCGCAGAACGACGGGCGTGATCTGCGGGCCGGCCTACCCCGTGCGGTACGTCCTCGGGTACTCCCCCGGCGCTTATGCCGAGGGCGTGCTCAGCGGGCTCCGGGCGGAAGCCTGCTGCCGACCGAGCTTCTCCATGACCCGGTCGCGCAGGAGCTCGTACTCCTCACGGAGCCGGCCCCACTCGGTCTCGGGCGGCCGGGCTATGACGGTGCCGCCGATGACCGTCTCCTCCGGCCCGAACTGCTCGCGGGTGAGATCGACTTCCACGCCCAGGCCCAGCCGGTTCCACCAGTGGTAGTCCACACGCTCCCCGTCGACATGGACCTCCCCTCGGATCAGTTCGCCTCCCAGCAGGTCGTTGAGCACCATGGCGGTCACCCCGCACTGGTCGCGGGCCGGATTGTCCTCGGTCCAGCGCGAGCGGTACTCCGGCGTGCATGTCTCGGCACTCCAACTGCTGCGAACGGCTCTTTCGATGTCGGAAATCAGCAACGTCGTCATACCCGTAAGCCTGCCCGCACCCACTGACAACGGCCGCACGGGTGTGCGTGCTTCCGTCAGGCGTCTCGTCGTCGCAGCACCGTTCCGCCCAGCAGCAGTGCGGCTGCCGCCCACAGGGCCAGCACGCCCAGCCCCGGCCACGGGCCGATGGGCAGCCGGTGCAGTGCGGTCGTCGCCTGGACGGCCAAGCCGGCGGGCATCGGGCCGAAGCGGGCCAGTTGGCGCTGCAGCCACGGATCGGTCACGACGTGGCTGAGCAGTGGGAACAGGTACAGCAGGGCCAGGGCGGCGCCCGAGGCGACCGCGCCGTCGCGGACGGCGAAGGTGACGCCGAGGGCGAGCTGGGCGACGAGGACCAGGTAGAGCACGGAGCCGAGGGCGGCCCGCAGCGCCGGTCCGTCGGTCAGGTCGGGAGCGCCCGGCAGCAGCAGGTGCCCGGCCAGCAGCGAGCCCAGTACGGCGACACCGCCCGCCGCCGCGACGACCGCGCTCAGCACCGCGGCCTTCGCGGCCAGTACGGTCGTCCGCGCGGGCACTGCGGTCAGCGTCACCTGGATCATTCCCGTGCCGTACTCGCCGCCCGCACACAGCACGGCCAGAACCACGGCCACGGCCTGGCCGACCGTCACCCCGCTGAGGGCGAGCCGGGCCGGATCCCCGCCGCAGCACCGCACGCTGCCCGAGGTGGCCGCGCCCACGGCCACCGTGAGGGCCACCAGGCCGAGGAGCAGCCACCACCAGCCCGTCTCCGTCCGCAGCTTCGTCCACTCGGCCCGGCACGCACGTCGCAGCACCATCGCGTTCACGCGTCCCTCCGGCGCAGTACCAGGGACGCCGCCGCCGGCGCGAGGAGCGCCCACGCGCCGAGCACCGCGAGCCCGCCCCACGGCGGCAGCGGGAAGTAGCCCGTGGCCGGGGTGTAGACGGAGAGGACGTGGTCGTGGCGCGGCAGGGTCTGCTGGACGGCGAAGCCGGCCGCCGGGGTGAGGCGCAGCAGCCATCCGGCCGGGCCGGCGGGCAGCATGCCGCCCAGGGCCAGCAGGTAGGGCAGGACGGTCACCGCGACGAGGGCGGTGATCGCTGTCGCACTGCGGCGCAGCAGCACGCCGAGCGACAGCGCCAGGACCGCCGTCGCGGCCAGCAGCAGACCCGTGCCGAGAACGGCCCGCAGCTGCTCCTCGGTCGGGACGGTCAGCACCGCGAAGTGCGCGGCGCGGGCGCGTGCCCGGCCCAGCGGCAGGCTCACCGCGGCCGCCGCGGCACCGACGGTGAAGGCGACGCCCGCGACGACGAGGGCCTTCGCGCCGAGCACCCGTCCGCGCCTCGGCGTGGCCGCCAGGGTGAGGCCGAGCAGCCCGCGCCGGTACTCGCTGGTGGAGAACTGCACGGCCACCACACCGACCACGATCAGACCGATGAAGGTGCCGATCAGGAAGGTCTCGACGGTGAAGGCGGGACCGAGTGCGGGACCGCCGACCACGGGCGCGATATCGCCCGCTCCGGTGACGGTGAAGCCGTCGCCGCTCGCGCGGTGGCCGCCCGTCGTGCCGGGGACGTAGCTGCCCGAGGTGCCTGCACCACCGCCCACCTGCGTGTAGGCCCAGTCGTCCCGCCACGCGCCGGTGAGCACCGGCTGCCCGAAGGCCGCTGTCGCCGTGGCCGGGGAGCTGCCGGCGCCGGCCGTCTGCACGGCGGCGGGCGCGGTGACGAACAGACCCGCCTGGACCGCATCGCCCGGGACGGCCACGCTGGCGATCTCCGTCCAGTGGACGCCGTCCGCCGAGTGGTAGCCGGTGACGGTCTTCCCGTCCCGGACCAGCCGCAGCCACTGCGGCGCGACCGCGGACGGCACGCCCGTCAGATCGGTGGCGCGGTCGTGGACGAAGTCGTGCTGCATGCGGACGCCGTGGGCGCCCGTCGCCATGACCGCCGCGTACGGCGAGCCCTGCGTCAGGTTCCTCTTGACGATGATCCCTGCCTTGGACCACGGTGTGAGCCCGCGCGTCGTGCTGTCCGGGGCCCCATCGGGGTCGGAGAGCACGCCCGTCAGCGCGGTGACCGGCACGGTCAGCGATCCGTCGCCGGTCAGCGTGCGGTGGACGAAGGAGAAGCTGTCGTTGACCGCCTCGCCGCCCGGTCCGACCGGCAGTGCCGAGACGTCACCGGGGTGTTCGTTCGACGAGACGGTGCCGACCAGCAGGAACAGCACCGAGGCCAGTGCCGCTCCGACGGCTCCCAGCATCCAGCCGCGCACGGTGCGAAACTTGGTCCATTCGGCGTGCAGGGCCCTCGTCATCGCCCGGCCTCCTCTGCGTCGGCCGTGGAGGCGGTGGATGCACTGGATGCGCTGGATGCGTTGGAGGCAGCGGCGCTCCGGTACTGCACTGAATCCCGGGTGAGTTCGAGGTATGCCTCCTCCAAGGTGACGCGGTGCGCGGCCAGTTCGGCGAACGGGACGACCGCCTCGGTGAGCCGGGCCACGATGGCCGCACCGGCCAGGCCGGTGACCGTCAGCGTGTCCGGGCCGGACGTCTCCACCACGGCCCCGGACTGCTTCAAAACCTGCGCGGCCGCCGGCAGCGCCGCCGTACGCAGCGTCACCCGCCCGGCCGCGACGCCGGTCAGCAGCTCTCGTACGCCTGTGTCGGCGACCACCCGCCCCCGGCCGACGACGACCAAATGGTCTGCCACGCCTTCCAGTTCGCTCATCAGATGGCTGGAGACCAGTACGGCACGCCCCTCCTCGGCCAAGGTCGTCAGCAGCGTCCGTATCCACCGGATCCCCTCCGGATCCAGCCCGTTGAACGGCTCGTCCAGCATCAGGGCGGGCGGATCGCCCAGCAGCGCTCCCGCGATGCCGAGACGCTGCCGCATGCCCAGGGAGAAGCCGCCCGCCCGGCGCCGCGCCGCCTCGGCCAGTCCGACATCGGCCAGGACATGGTCGACGCGGGCGGCCGGCAGCCCCTGGGTACGGGCGAGCCAGAGCAGGTGATTGCGGGCGGTGCGGCTCGGCTGGAGCGCTCCGGCGTCCAGCAGCGAGCCGAGCTCGCGCAGCGGCTCCGCCAGGCTCCGGTACGGGCGGCCGCCGACCAGCGCGCGGCCCGCGTCGGGCGCGTCCAGGCCCAGCACCACCCGCATCGTCGTCGACTTGCCCGCCCCGTTCGGCCCGACGAATCCGGTCACCCGGCCCGGGCGCACCGTGAAGCTCATCCCGTCCAGCGCCTGCGTCGCGCCGAAGCGCTTGCTCAAGCCCCGTACCTCGATCCCGTCTTCGGTCCCGACCTCGCCCGCCATGGGTGCCTCCGCCTCTGTTCCGTACGTCTTCCGTACGTCTTCCGTACGTCGTTCCGTACGTCGTTCCGTACGTCGTTCCGTCCGTGCTTGTGGCATCACGGTGCGCGGGCGGCGGTGACACGAGCGGAACGCCCGCCGTCATGCCGCTGTTAGGTCGGCTCACCTAGCCTGACCGGCAGGGCGGTACGGGTGGACGAGAGGAGTGCCCCATGGTGGGCGAGGGGGGTTCCCTCCGGGCGTCGCGTCGACGGCGCAGCGTGCGCTGGCGGTTCACGCAGCTGTACGCCGGGCTGTTCCTGGCCTCGGGTGCCGTGATGCTGGCCGTCGTCGCGCTCTTCGCGGGCGGTTCGATGGACGCGGTGCCGGGCCCCGGTTCGGCGGTGCCGGACGCGTCGGGCGCGGCGCAGGCGCGGATCGCGAGCCTGGAGCACCAGCTCGCGCAGGCGCACAGCAGGCAGACGGAGCAGCTGCTGCTGGGCTCGGCGGTCGGGCTGCTGGTGATGGGCGTGCTGTCGCTGTTGCTCGGCTGGTACGCGGCCGGACGGGTGTTGCGCCCGCTGCGTGCCATGACCGCGGCCACCCGCCGGATATCGGCGGACAACCTGCACGAGCGGCTGGCCGTCGACGGCCCGCACGACGAGCTGCACGACCTCGGCGACACCATCGACGAGCTGCTCGCCCGTCTGGAGGGCTCGTTCGCCGCTCAGCGGCGGTTCGTCGCCGACGCCTCGCACGAGCTGCGCACGCCGCTGGCGACGATGCGCACGGCCGTGGACGTCACCCTTGCCAAGCCCGGCCCGCTGCCGGACCAGACGCGCGTGCTTGCCGGCCGCGTGCATGCCGAACTCGACCAGATCGACCGGCTGTTGGACGGCCTGCTGACGCTGGCCCGTGCCCAGCACGACCTGCCGGAGCCGGAAGCGGTCCCGCTGGACGAACTGGCCGCCGCCGCGCTGACCGCACGCGGGCTCCGCGTCGAAGAGGTGCTGGATCCGGCGCCCGGCACCCTCGTACGGGGTAACCGGACGCTGCTGCGGCGGCTGGTGGAGAACCTCGTCGACAACGCCGTCGTGCACAACGAACCGGGCGGCTGGGTCCGTGTCTCCCTCCGCACCACCGGCTCGGCGGTCGAGCTCGTCGTGGAGAACGGGGGGACGGTGCTGGCGCAGGAGCAGGTCGCCGAACTCACCCGCCCGTTCCGCCGCGCCGGACCGGACCGGACGGCCTCGACCGGTACGGGGCCTGGGCGGGGGCTGGGTCAGGGGCTGGGTCTGGGGCTCGCGATCGTCGCGGCGGTCGCCGAGGTGCACGGCGGCCGGCTGGACCTGTGCGCGCGGGAGGACGGTGGCCTGCGCGTCGTCGTCACCCTGCTCAGGGCGGTCGAGGGGGCGGAGGCGGCATGAGGGTGCTGGTGGCGGAGGACGCCCGCGCGCTCGCGGATCTCGTCGCGGAGGGCCTGCGCGACCAGGGCATGGCCGTGGACATCGCCTACGACGGCCTGGCGGCCGCAGTCAAGCTCGATGTCAACGGCTACGAGGTGGTGGTCCTGGACCGGGACCTGCCCGGTCTGCACGGCGACACGCTCTGCCAGATGATCACCGAGCGGGACGAGCGCCCGATGGTGCTGATGCTGACCGCCGCGGACTCCCCCGCCGACCGCGTGGCCGGTCTGGGCCAGGGCGCGGACGACTACCTGGTCAAGCCGTTCCACTTCCCGGAGCTCGTGCTGCGCCTGCGGGCCCTGGCCCGGCGCCGTCCGTACGCGAGGGCCCGGATCCTGCGCACGGCCGGCGTCGAGCTCGATCCGGTGCGGCGCAGCGCCACGCGCGACGGGCGCCCGCTCGACCTCTCCGTGAAGGAGTTCGAGGTGTTGGCGGCGCTGCTGCGGGCCGGCCCCGGATTCCTGAGCTCGGAGGCCTTGCTGGAGCAGGTCTGGGACGAGCACGCCGACCCGTTCACCAACACCGTCGCCGTCACCGTCGGCCGACTGCGCCGCAAGCTCGGCAGCCCGCCGGTCATCACCACCCTGCCGACGGTCGGCTACCGGATCGCGGACCCCGAACCGGACCCGGGCCTGGAGGCGTGACGCGCCCACAGGATCAGCGGGATCTGCAGCGGAAGCCGTGCGGTGGCGAGGGCCTTCGCGGGCATGGGCCGATCGCGCCAGTCGTAGGCCATCTTCACGTTCGCCGGGAACACGGCCGCGAAGAAGACGGCTGAGGCGCGGGCGCTGGTCCGGCGTGTCGGCGGAAACGCGAGACCAGCGGCCAGCGCCAGCTCCACGACCCCGCTGGCGGTCGTCCACGTGCGGGGGCTGCCGGGCAAGGTACGCGGCACGGTGGCGTCGAACTGCTTCGGGGCGATGAAGTGGGCGGCGCCCGCGGAGGCGAGGAGCGCGGCCAGTGCGAGTGCGGAGCGTGCGGGAGTGGGCATCGGGGTCCTTCGGGCGCGAGGGATGTGCCGGGATTGCGCGGGCAAGAGCCATCTACTGGTCGGTAAGTATGGTCCACTCGCGTCGCGCTGTCCCCCGTGCGCACCAGTTCCCCGCATCGCACCACGGCGCCCGCGTCAGCGCAGGCGTCGGTGTCAGCGGGTGAGGAAGCGGGTAGCGCCCACGTACACGCGGCCGGTGGATCCGATCGGTTCCTCCTTGACCACGTCACCGGTGCGCGGCGAGTTGATCATCATCGGCTCGCCGTTCTTCGTCCCCGAGTAGATGCCGACGTGGGTGACCTCGGTGCCGGTGGCGGGGCGGAAGGCGACGATGTCGCCGGGCTTCAGGTCCTTCGTGTCGGTGATGCGCACCCCGACGGCCGAACCCGCGGGTGCCTGCCCGCCGCCCGCGTCGAACTGCGGCTGGGCGTCCCGGGGGATGGTCACACCGAGGGCCGAGTAGACCTGTCCGGTCAGCCCGGAGCAGTCGTAGCCGAATCCGGAGGTGCCCGACCACAGGTAGGGCAGGCCCATGAAGGTGCGTGCGGCGGCGACCACGTCCTCGCCGCTCGGCGCGGCCGGCACCCGCGCGAGGTCACCGGCTCGGAAGTACACGCGGGTACCGGTGTGGGAGTACGCGGTGACGACGCCGAGCACCGGGCCGGCCTTCACGGGAAACGAGGTGTTGTACGAATACTCGCGCGACTGCACCGAGCCCGTGCCCGAGACGGCGGCCTCGGCGGTGGTGAAGCCCCGGGCCGTGGGCCGGCCGACACGTTCCTCGTGCGTACCGGCGGGCGGCTTCCGGTGCTCGGAGGTCAGCTGCCGGTCGGGAATCCAACCGGGGTAGGCGCCGAGGCCTGCCTCGTCCCTGGGGGTGGGCTGGCCGTGCACCCATACGTGGTCCCAGAGGAGGCCGCCGTGCCACATCGTCCGGTCGACGGTCACCCGCACGCCGTGGAGCGCCTGCGTCTCCCCGGCGACCTCACGACGCTCGTCCAGCGTCATGGCCTTCAACCAGCCTCGGACGTCGGCGGGATTGGCGGTCGCCGGGGCGTCCACGGGCCGCACCTCCTCGGGGGACACCCAGACCTGGGCCACCGTCACGTCGACGTAGCAGGTCGGGGCACCGTCGCAGGGACGCGCCGCAGCGAGCTTGGAGTGGCCTGCCGAAAGGGCCGGAACGGCGGCGGGGCCGATGGGTCCGATGGGGCCGACGGGGTGTGCGGCAGCCGGGGCCGCGAGGGCGAGGAGCGCTGCGGCAGCTGTCAGGGCTGTCTTCACGGAGAACATGAGCCGATTCTGTCCAGTACGCCCCGACCGCGAACCCTCCGGCGGCGAAGCGGCCGGTCGGGCGAACCAGGATGCTCGGCCCGGAGGCCTCCGGGGACTAGGTTATGGACGTGGACCTCTTCTCATCCTCCTGGGCGGCACTGCGGGCGGCGGTTGCCGGGCTCGGTGACGAGGACTTCGCGCGGCCGTCCGGCTGCGACGGGTGGCTCGTGCGGGACCTGGTGTGCCATCTGGTCATCGATGCCCAGGACGTCCTGATCACCCTCGCCACCCCCGCCGACACGGAGCCCACCCGGGACGCGGCGACCTACTGGGAGGTCGGCGCGACCCCGGACGAGCAGGATCCGCTCGACGCACTGACCGTGCGCCTGGCCGCCGCGTACGGGGAGCCGTGGCTGCTTACGTTCCACCTCGACGACGTCGGCTCCGCCGCGGGCCGCGCCGCCGCCCTCGCGGATCCCGCGGCCCGGGTCGGCACCCGAGGCCAGGTGCTCACCGTCGGCGACTACCTGTCCGCGTACGTCCTGGAGTGGACTCTGCACCACCTCGACCTCCGCGCACACCTCCCGCACACCCCGGGCCCGCCCGCCGAGGCCCTCGCCGGGGCCCGCGCACTGCTCGAACGCATCGGCGGGACACCGTACCCGCCGTCGTTCTCCGACGAGGACGCCCTGCTGATCGGCACGGGCCGCCGCACTCCGACCACGGCCGAGGCGGGCGAGCTGGACACGGCGGGGGTGAACGTGCCGCTCGTCCTCGGCTGACGAGCACCGGCGCGGCCGCGTCGGCGGCTCACGGATGCCCCGTCCTCTACATCGGGAACGAATGCACCCGCACCGCTCCGGTCGGCCGGTTCGCTGCGTCGTGGAGGGGTGTCCACATCGTGCGCAGGGGCATCAGCACTGGTCCCTCGTGTTGCTCGACGTGGACCTCCTGGTCCAGCGGCTGCCAGCCGAGACCCTCGTAGAAGGGCACGAGGGGCGCGCGGCAAAAGAGCAGGGCGTGTCGGGGGCCGAGGGTTCGTGCGTGGGCGAGGGCTGCCGTGATGACCAGACGGGCAAGTCCCTGACCTCGCAGGTGCGGAGAGACGGCTACTCCGCCGACGCCCATCGCCTCGGTCTCCCTGTCTCCGATCGTCACGGGGAGTCGGAGCAGGCCGGCGTGCGCGACGAGCCGGTCGCCGAGCCTGACGCCGAAATGGTCCTCCTTGGGGAGCCAGGTCAGGCCGGTGTGCGCGACGCCGAAGGGGTCCTCGCCTGCGCCGAGGATTTCGCTCTGTTCTGTCTTCGTGTACCGCGTGAGTCGGACGGTGGTCGGCGATGCGGGTGACAGGTGATCAGACATCCCTACATGATCCTTTGGAAGGCACTCCGCCCCAACAGCCGCCCTGGGTCAAGGCATCTCGTCGGGGTCGCAGCTGGCGCGGCGCAGTCCGATCGTGCGCAGGGAGCGCATCAGGGCCTCGGAGTCTCCCTCGCGCACGACGTCCGTCCGACCTCAGTCGTCGAACCAGACGACCAGCCTGACCTCGTCGTCTCCGTGCAGGTCGGCGAGGGTGCGCATGACGGTCCAGACGGGC
Organism: Streptomyces sp. NPDC058525; assembly: GCF_042719495.1. NCBI lineage: Bacteria > Bacillati > Actinomycetota > Actinomycetes > Kitasatosporales > Streptomycetaceae > Streptomyces > Streptomyces sp. NPDC058525. Next base: position 43,235 of record NZ_JBHXNP010000047.1, on the reverse strand, counting down.
CCCCACTGGTCGTGGGGTACGGCGTCGCGGCGCTTGAGGCGCCCGACCCGGAACATCCGGTCCCCGTCCACCCACTGCGAGCCTTCGGGGAAATGGCGGTTCGGTCGCATCGCGATGCGGGCCGGCTGCCCGCAGAGGTCGACGAACCGCTGGGGCGGGGAGTAGTGGCGGTGGAGGAACTGCCATGCGCCGTGCGGATCACGGTGGTACTCGTGCACATAGGCGTCGGGACCGGCGGACTCCTCGTCCCAGTCGACCTGCTTGATCTCGGCCCAGCTGACCCAGCTGGCGCTGCGTCCGCCGATCGTCTCGCGCCCCTCGCGGACGCGGTTCGACGCGTCCTCGGGCAGTCCGCGGTCGGGGGCCACCGGCACGAACTGCTCGTTGTCGCGCACGCCGAACAGGCAGCCGAACGCGTCGTAGTTCCTGGGCACCTTCAGGTGGTCCAGGTCGATGGTCGCGTGCCAGTAGGAATCCGCTTCGTGGTCCCGGTAGTCGCGGTGGCACTCGATGAAACCCCAGATGTCCGTGCTCATGCCCGCGATCATGCCTGGTCTGGACCTCCCCTGACCACGCCTTTCTCCGTTCCGAAGGGTGCGGACCAGCGCTCCGTGCGCGGCAGCTCCAGGACGAAGGCGGTGGTGCCCGGCTCGCTGCGCAGGGTCAGGGTGCCGCCGTGCGCGGTCGCCAGGGAGCGGGCGACCGCGAGGCCGAGGCCGCTGCCGCCGTTGTCGCGGCTGCGGGCCTTGTCGACGCGGTGGAAGCGGTCGAAGATCCGGTGCTGGTCGGCGTCCGTGATGCCGGGTCCCGTGTCGGCCACGACCACCCGGGCGGCGCCCGGGGTCGCGCCCACCGTCATCGATACGCGAGTCCCGGCGGGCGTGTGGACGGCCGCGTTGGTGAGGAGGTTGTCGAGCACCTGGCGGATGCGGACGGGGTCGAGGGCGAGGGGCAACGGCCCGCGTCCGGTGTCGAGGGTGAGCGGATGGCCGGGGTGGGCGGCGCGGAAGGCGTCGGCGGCCTGCAGGGCGAGGTCCGCCAGATCGCACGGTTCCAGCCGCAGCGGCGCGTCCACCTCGGCGGCGTCGAGCCGGGCGAGCAGCAGCAGGTCGTCGAGGAGGACGCCCATGCGGGCGGCTTCGGAGCGCAGCCGGGTGAGGTGCTTGTCGCGTTCCTCTGGGACGTTGGCGGCGGCGTACTGGAACAGGTCCGCGTAGCCGCGTACCGACATCAGCGGGGTGCGCAGTTCGTGCGAGGCGTCGGCGACGAAGCGGCGCAGCCGCTGTTCGGCCTCGGCGCGCACGGCCAGCGAGTCGTCGATGTGCTCCAGCATCGTGTTGAAGGCCGTGCGCAGCTCCTCGACCTCCGGTCCACCCCCGGACCGGTCGGCGCGCAGCGGCAGGCGGGAGGCCGACTCGGAGAGGTCGTGCGAGGCGATGCCGTGTGCGGTGTGCGCCATGTCGCTGAGCGGTTTCAGGCCGCGGCGCAGCAGGATCCGCCCGAAGACGACGAGGGCCAGCAGGGCGACCGTGAACGCGATCACCTGGACGGTGATCAGCTGCTCCATCGTGTCCTCGATCTCCGCCATCGGGGCGGCGCTGACCAGGACGACTCCGGGTACGACCTCGCATGCCCGCAGCCGGTAGGCGCCCTTCCCCGCGAGCTGCGCGGTGCTCGTCACATCGCCTGCGGAGTCGGCGCGCGCCTGGGCGAGGGCGGTGAACTCCCCCGTGTCGTCCGGGACGTCGGCGGGCCGGCGTAGCGCCGCCGTGCCGTCGCTGACGTCGTACACGGCCGTGTACCACCCGTAGTACGGCTGCCGTTTGACCGTACCGTGCTGGGCGGCGTCCTTGGCCTGCGTGTTCTGCACCAGCTTCAACTGGGCGACCTGCTGGTGTCCCAGGTAGTCGCGCATGTAGGCGGTCAGGGAGGTGCCGACGACGGCGAACGCGACCAGCGACAGCACACCGAGGCCGAGCGCGAGCCGGGTGCCGAGGCGGAGTCTGCGGTACGTGTCGCGCAGCCGCACGCTCATGGGGCGGCCTGCCGGACCACGTAGCCGAAGCCGCGTACGGTGTGGATCAGCGGGCTGCCGGTGGAGTCGAGCTTGCGGCGCAGTCGGCTGATGACCAGCTCGACGACGTTCGAGCGGCCGCCGAAGCCGTACTCCCACACGTGGTCGAGGATCTGTGCCTTGGTGAGTACGGTCGGGGACTTGCGCATGAGGTAGCGCAGGACCTCGTACTCGGTCGGGGTGAGCGTCAGCCGGTCCTCTCCGCGCCGTACCTCGCGCGTGTCCTCGTCCATCGTGAGATCGGCGACGCGCAGGACGGACCGCTCGAAGCCCGGTCCGGCGCTGCGCCGCAGCACGGTGCGCAGTCGGGCCATCAGCTCTTCCACCGCGAACGGCTTGACCAGGTAGTCGTCACCGCCGCGGGTCAGCCCGGCGATCCGGTCGGCGACGGTGTCGCGCGCGGTGAGGAAGACCACGGGGACCATCGTCCCGGCCGCGCGCAGTCCGTCGAGCACGCCGAAGCCGTCGGTGTCGGGCAGCATCAGGTCCAGGACGACGATGTCCGGGTGGAAGTCGCCGGCCAGCCGCAGCGCTTCCCGGCCCGAGTTGGCCGTGGCCGCTTCCCAGCCCTCGTAGCGGGCGACCGTCGCGACGAGGTCGGCGATCGGCGGGTCGTCGTCCACGACCAGCACTCGTATCTTGTCCACCCGCCCATCTTGCGGCACGGGCGCGGCGGTGCGGCCCCGCTGATCAGGGGCGGGGCAGTTCGATACGGAGTTGAAAGTCTCCTGACAGGGAATCGACAGGTCCCGGCGGCCAAGCTCTCTCCAACGACCCGACCCAGGAGGTTCTGGCCCCGTGACCGCTGTCCCCGCGACGTCCGCACCGCCGTCACCGACGCCGGCTCCGCCCCTTCCGCCCTCGGCGATACGCCCCCGGGTGGTGGCCCGAGCCGGCCTGTATGCCCTGCTCGCCGCGAACGCGGCGGCCGTCGCGTACTTCTTCTCGCAGGCGGGCTTCGCGTCCAACGCGCTGATCGTCGTCGGTCGCCTCTGCGGCCTCTACGGCGCCCTGTTCATGGCCTTCCAGCTGCTGCTGGTCGCCCGGCTGCCCTGGCTCGACCGCCGCATCGGCATGGACCGGCTCACCGCCTGGCACCGCGTCACCGGTTTCGGGCTGCTGTGGTCGCTGGTCGGGCACGGCGTGTTCATCACCCTCGGCTACGCCCAGGCGTCCTCGCTCGACCCGGTCGACCAGCTGGTCGACCTGGCCGAGACCACTGAGGGCGTGCTGCGGGCGACCGTCGCGATGGTCCTGATCCTGGTCGTCGGCGGGGCCTCGGCCCGCTGGGCCCGGCGCCGACTCGCGTACGAGACGTGGCACTTCATCCACCTGTACACCTATGTAGCGGTGGTCCTCGCCTTCACCCACCAGGTCGCGGCGGGCACCACGTTCACCACGTCGCCGGCCGCCACCGCGTACTGGTACGGGCTGTGGGGCTGTGCGCTCGGCGCGGTGTTCGCGGGCCGCGTCGTGCTCCCGCTGCGGCGGAACCTGCGGCACCGGCTGCGGGTGTCCGCCGTCGTGCCCGAGTCCGACCACGTCGTCTCCATCTACGTGACGGGCCGCGACCTGGACCGGCTCCCGGCCCGTGCGGGCCAGTTCTTCCTGTGGCGGTTCCTGACGAAGGACCGCTGGTGGCAGGCGAACCCGTACTCCCTGTCGGCCGCCCCCGACGGCACCCACCTGCGGCTGACGGTGAAGGCCTCCGGCGCGGGATCCGCGTCCCTGCGCCGCCTGGAGCCGGGGACCCGCGTGTTCGCCGAAGGCCCGTACGGCGCTTTCACCACGCTCCACCGGACCCGCCCGGACGCCCTGCTGATCGCGGGCGGCGTCGGCATCACCCCGATCCGCGCGCTCCTGGAGGACCTCCACGGGCATGCCGTGCTCGTCTACCGCGTCTCCGCCGCGCAGGACGCGGTCCTCTACGGCGAACTGCGGGAGCTCGCCGCCGCCAAGGGCGCGTCGCTGCACCTGATCAGCGGCCCGCCGGACCCCGATCCGCTGTCGCCGGGCGCCCTGTCCGCGCTCGTCCCCGACCTCGCCGAGCGCGACATCTACGTCTGCGGCCCGCCCGGTATGACCGGCGCCGTACTGCGCGGCCTGCGCACGCTCGGCGTACCCAAGCGGCAGGTCCACTTCGAACGCTTCAGCCTGGCCGGATGAACCGGGCACAGCAGACAAGGAGGAACATCACGTGAAACGAGCACTGCCCGCCCTGGTCCTGTCCGTCGCGGCCCTGATCCCGGTCTGGCGGTACACGCCCTCGACCGGGGCCTCCGCCGCGGCCGAGCCGCCCCCGCTGTCGAGCCCGGCGGAGGCGCCGGGCTCGACAGCGGCGCCCTCTCCGGGCTCCCCCACCCCGCCGGCGGCCTCCTCCGGCACCCAGGTGATCGCCGGATCGACGGTCCCGACCGAGAAGGGCGCCGTACAGGTCGAAGTGACGCTCACGGCCGGCCGGATCACTTCGATCAGGGCCCTCAAGGCGCCCCCGCACCCCCAGACCACTTCCGCCCTGCCGAAGCTGATCGAGTCGACCCTCGACGCCCAGAGCGCCGACATCGACGCGGTGACGGGCGCGACGATCACCAGCGACGGCTACAAGGAATCCCTGCAGGCGGCCCTCGACCGCAAGAGCGGGGCCTGACGTGAACCGGGTCGAGCACGTCATGGGCCTGCCGGTCTCGCTGCGCATCGACGACGCGCTCCTCCCGGAGGGGGCGGCGGACGAGGTCTTCGCGTGGCTGCGCGAAGCCGACGCACGGTTCAGCCCGTTCAAGCCCGACAGCGAGGTGTCCCGTCTGAACCGGGGCGAGTTGAGCGCCGACGGCGTCAGCGCCGACCTCGGCCATGTCCTGGACCTGTGCGAGGAGTACCGCCGGGCGAGCGGCGGCGCCTTCGACGTACGGCTGCCGGGCCGCGGGCTCGATCCGTGCGCCGTCGTCAAGGGCTGGGCGATGCAGCGCGCCGCCGAACTGCTGGCGGCGGCCGGGGTGCGGCGGTTCTGCCTGAACGCCGGCGGCGACATCGTCGCCGGCGGCGGGCCCTGGAGGGTGGGCATACGCCACCCCGAGGACGCCGGCCGGCTGTGCGCGGTCCTGGAGCTGACGGACGCGGCGGTCGCCACCTCCGGCCACTACGAACGCGGCGCCCACATCCTCGACGCCCGGACCGGCCTCCCGGCCACCGGCCTGCTCTCCCTCACGGTCGTCGCGCCGACGCTCACGGAGGCGGACGCGACGGCGACGGCGGCGTTCGCGCTGGGCTCGGAGGGTGTCGCGTGGGCGGCCGGGCGGCCGCACTGCGAGGTGTTCGCCGTCGACACGGCCCGCAAGGTGCTGCGCACACCGGGCCTGCCCCTGCCAAGCACCCCGTCGGGGCACGCTGCCTGAGCGCGCCTGTCCTCGCACAAAGGCCCGCGGCAGCTCAGGGCTTCCTGATGTCCGCGAGGATGCGTGCGGCTCCCTCGGCGAGGAGGTCGGCGGCGACGCAGGCGCCCAGCTTCTCCGGGGCGTCGACCGGCCCGGAGCCGGTCGCGGTGACCTGCGCGGTTCCGTCGAGTGCGGTGACGGCCGCCGACAGGTGCAGAAGCCCTTCCGGGGTGATCTGCCCCCACGCGCCCACGGGGACGGAGCATCCGCCGTGCAGCTCGGCGAGGAGGGCGCGTTCCGCGCGTACGCAGGCGTCCACGTACGGGTCGCCAGTGGACGCGAGGAGGCGGGCGGCCGGGGAGCCGGTGCGGACCTGGATACCGAGGGCGCCCTGCCCCGGCGAGGGGAGGAACCGGTGGGGCTCGAGAACCTCGTGGACCTCGGGCATCAGGCCCAGCCGGCCCAGTCCGGCGGCGGCCAGCAGCACGGCGTGGATGCCGCCCCGGCCGGCGTGCTTGATCCGGCCGGGGACGTTGCCCCGGATCGGTACGAGGTTCAGGTCCGGGCGGAGCGCGAGGAGCTGGGCGATGCGCCGCGGGGCGCCGGTGCCGATGACCGCGCCCTTCGGCAGACCGGCCAGGGTGGCTCCGCACAGGACGTCGCGGACGTCCGCGCGGGGGCCCGGGGAGGGCAGCAGCATCGTGCCCTCGGCGAGGGTCGTCGGGAGATCCTTCAAGGAGTGCACGATGACGTCGACTTCACCGTTCACCAGGGCGCGCTCCTGGTCGCTGGAGAACGCGCTGCCGCCGGTGGTCTGGGCAACCTCGGCGAGCGTCGCGGTCCGACGGTCCCGGTCCCCGCCCTCGGTGATCAGCGCCCTCTTGAACCGCACGTCGGGGAAGCGGACGCGCAGCGGGCCGAGCCATTCCGCCGCCTGCTTCTTCGCAAGCGCGCTCGCCCGGGACCCGACGATCACCAGCGTCGCCTCGCGCATCTGGGCCAACTCCTCAACTCACCAAGGACATTGACGCGGAAGTCTACTTGCACCACATCCATGGGGTTTCCGACAGAACGTCACCAAGGAGCAGCCTGATCCAGGCCCGGCGGCGCGGCGCGAACGGACCTGCTCCTTGCCGTTCCTAGGGATCCTAGGTATAAGCTAAGACTCCTAGGAACGGGGAGGGTGCATGGCGCGGGCAGGGCTGACGGCGGAGCGGGTGACGGTCGCGGGCGCCGAGTTGGCGGACGAGGTCGGGCTCGACCAGGTGACCATGTCGCAGGTGGCGCGGCGGTTCGGCGTGAAGGACGCGAGCCTCTACACGCACGTGCGCGGCCTGGAGGATCTGCGCGGGCGGATCGCCCTGCTGGCGGCCGACGAGAAAACCATCCGCATCGCGGAGGCGACCTCCGGGCGGGCGGGCAAGGACGCACTGGTCGCGTTCGCCAACGCCTGGCGGGAGTACGCCCACGAGCATCCGGGGCGCTACATGGCGACGCAGACCCCGATCCGGATCGACCCCGAGCTGGCCGCACGAGCGTCCGGGCCGCGGCGTGCGGTCGAGCTGACCTACGGCATGCTGCGCGGCTACGGACTGGCCGAGCCGGACCTGACCGACGCGGTCCGGTTGCTGCGCAGCACGTTCCACGGCTTCGTCGCCTTGGAAGCCGCGGGCGGGTTCGCACACGAGCGTTCACCGCAGGACTCCTGGCTCCGCGCCCTCGACGCCCTGCACACCCTCCTGGAGCACTGGCCGCCGTCCCGAGAAGGAGACCCGTCATGACCGACCCGACCATCGGCAGCCTGCGCGTGGACGGTGCGACCCTGCACTACGAGGTACGCGGCCAAGGCCCGCTCCTCCTGCTGATCCCCGGAGGGTCCGGGGGCGCGGCCTCCTTCGACGGCATCGCCGACGACCTGGCCGCCGAATACACCGTCGCGACCTACGACCCCCGCGGCATGTCCCGAAGCACGCTGGACGACGCCGAGGCCGAGCAGAAGGTGGCCCAGCATGCCGACGACGCGTTCCGGATGCTGGAACTGCTGTCGCCCGGCGAGCCCGCCCGGGTGTTCGGCGCCAGTTCGGGCGCGATCGCCGCCCTGCACCTCCTCGCCGCCCATCCCGAACGCGTCGAACGCCTCGTGGCACACGAGCCGCCGGTCGTGGAGGTCCTGCCCGACGCCGCCGAGCATCGCGCACTGATCGCCCGCGTGCAGGAGACCCTCCAGACACAGGGACTCATGCCGGCGATGGCGACGTTCGCCGCGGGCCTGAAGAAGGACGGCCCCGCTGCCGAGCCGAAGGCCGAGATCAAGCTCCCGCCGCAGGCAGCGGCACGGGCCGAGCAGACGATGGCCAACCTGCCGTACTTCATCGGGCGCATCGTGCCCAGCTTCATGTCCTACACCCCGGACGTCCACCGACTAGCCACCCTGACGGACCGTCTGGTCCTCGCCTGCGGCCAGGACTCGCGCGGCGAGCTGCCCTACCGTCCGGCCGCCTTCCTCGCCGAACGTCTCGGCACGAACCTCCTGCACTTCCCCGGCGGCCACACCGGCCTGACCACGCACCCGGCCGAGTTCGGAGAGCTCCTCCGGAAGGCTTTCCGCGCCTGAAGCAGGAGCAGAATGAGCCCTGTGAACGACGGCTCGGACTGGCCGCGCCGCGCCTCAACCCAGCCCACATCAGGTCCGTCGGCGCCCCGGACGAGGCCGAGTTGAGCAGCGTGCTCAACGCATGGGGCATCCGGCCGGGTCTCTTCGTCCACCCGTGTGAGAGGGTGCGCGGCTGGGAGGCCGGCGGCCGCGTGCTCGACCGCAGTCCGCTCGTCCGGCTCCGCCGCGCGATGGCGCAGGCACGGACTCAGGGGTTGCTGCGCGCCGATGTCGAGACCGACGCCCTGGCGGCCGTGGTCAGCGCCGCGTGCGTGGGTGCGCTGCACCAGTGGGTCGCCGGCCGGATCGATGACGAACGGTTCCTCGCGCAGGCCCTGTTCGCACTGGACGTCGTACTCGCCGCGGCGGCCGCCGATCCCCACCGCGACCAGCTGCTGGCGCCGCTGCGCACCCGGGGCGGCGCGGAATGACGGCCGGTGCGCTGCCACTCTCCCGGGATTTCACGGGCCACGGCGGCATCCGGCTCACGGCGGACGTGTGGGGCGAGGCGTCCGCTCCGCCGCTCGTCCTGCTGCACGGCGGAGGCCAGACGCGGCAAGCGTGGGATCGGACCGGCCCGCGGCTGGCCGCGCTGGGGTGGCGGGTCATCGCCCCGGACCTGCGCGGGCACGGCAGCAGCGCATGGGCGGGCGATGGGGGCTACGCCCTCGAACTGTTCGCCGAGGACGTCCGGGCGATCGTCGCCGAGCTCGGCGGCCGGCCGGTGCTCGTCGGCGCTTCGCTGGGAGGCCTCGGTTCCCTGCTGGCCGCCGGCGAGGCGCCCGGGGCGGCGATCCGCGCCCTGGTGCTCGTCGACGTCGCCCATCGACCGGATCCCCGAGCGTTCCGGCGGATCGTCGCTTTCATGCGGGGTCATCCGGACGGGTTCGCCGACGTCGGGGAGGCGGCCGCGGCAGTGTCCGCGCACCTGCCGCACCGCCCGCGCCCGGCCGACCCCGAAGGGATACGGAACAACCTACGGCGGCGCGGCGACCGCTGGGTCTGGCACAGGGACCCCCGGATCCTGGACAGCTTCGAGGGCCGGATGGACCCGCCGGGCATGGCCGAGCGTCTCCTCGACGCCGCGCGCCACGCCGACGTACCGATCCTGCTCGTCCGCGGCGGGGTCAGCGACGTAGTGCGCGAAGACGTGGCCGAGCAGTTCTGCGACCGGGTGCCCCGCGCCCGGCGCGTCGACGTCCTCGGCGCCGGGCACATGGTGGCCGGCGATCGGAACGAGCACTTCCTCGACGCGATCGTCCCGTTCCTGGAGCGGCTCGACTGAGCGCGTACGCGCCCGCGCGTCGCGGAAAAGGCGATGTCGCCAACGGGCCGGGCCGGGCCGTGGTGCGAGGCCCGGCCGGCCCAGGGCGGGTGCGCCCGTCAGGGGGCCGGGGGCGGGGCTCCCGGGTCTTTGCGCTCCGGGTCGTCCTTCGGCTTGGCGGGTGCCTCGTCCTGCGCCGGGCCGATACGGATCTCGAACTCGCCCGCGTACTTCTCGTGGCCCGCGATCACCGCTTCCTCCATCGCCTCCTCGGCGAGTTCACCGCGGACGATCAGCGGGTCCTGGCGGAGGTCGCGCAAGAGCGCCCAGCACATGCCGATCATCACCAGCACGAACGGTGCCGCGACGAGGATCGTCAAGTGCTGCAAGCCCGCGAGGGCGTCGCCCTTGCCCTCGCCGACGAGCAGCATCACGGCCGCCACGCCACCGGTCACCACGCCCCAGAAGACGACGATGAACCGGGCGGGTTCGAAGGTTCCCTTCTGGGAGAGGGTGCCCATGACGATGGACGCCGCGTCCGCGCCGGAGACGAAGAAGATGCCGACCAGGACCATCACGAGCAGGCTCATCACGCCGGCGATCGGGAACTCCTGGAGCACCCCGAAGAGCTGCGCCTCGGGCGTGGTCGCGTCGCCGAGCTTGCCCTGCTCCTTGAGGCGCATCGCCGTACCGCCGAAGATGGCGAACCAGACCAGGCTCACGGTGCTGGGCACCAGGATGACGCCGCCGACGAACTGGCGGATCGTACGGCCACGGCTGATGCGGGCGATGAACATGCCGACGAACGGCGTCCACGAGATCCACCACGCCCAGTAGAAGACCGTCCAGCTGCTCAGCCAGTCGGCGACGTCACCGCCGCCGGTGGACGCCTCGGTGCGGCCGATCAGCTGGGGCAGCTCGTCGAAGTACGCGGCCAGGGAGGTGGGGATCAGGTCGAGGACCAGGATGGTGGGTCCGACGACGAACACGAAGACCGCGAGGATGACGGCGAGCACCATGTTGATGTTGGAAAGCCACTGGATGCCCTTCTCCACGCCCGAGACGGCGGAGAAGACGAAGCAGACGGTCAGCACGCCGATGATGGCGACGAGCAGCCCCGTCCCGGCCTTGCCCAGCCAGCCCACCTCGTGCATGCCGCTGCCGATCTGGAGCGCGCCGAGCCCCAGGGACGTCGCGGAGCCGAACAGCGTGGCGAAGATCGCCAGGATGTCGATCACCCGGCCCGGTGCGCCCTCGGCGCGCTTCTTCCCGAGCAGCGGCACGAAGACGGCGCTGATCGCCTGCCGTCTGCGGCGCCGGAAGGTGCTGTACGCGATGGCCAGGCCGACCACGGCGTAGATGGCCCACGGGTGCAGCGTCCAGTGGAACAGCGTGGTGGCGAGGGCCGTCTGCATGGCGTCCGCCGAGTCGGCGGGGTCGGTGCCCGGCGGCGGGGTGGTGTAGTGCGCGAGGGGTTCGCTGACGCCGTAGAACATCAGGCCGATGCCCATGCCGGCGCTGAACATCATGGCGACCCAGGAGACGGTGCTGAACTCCGGCTTCTCGTGCTCCTGGCCCAGCTCGATCCGCCCGTAGCGGCTGATGGCGAGCCAGAGCGCGAAGACCACGAACCCGGAGGCGACCAGGACGAACGCCCAGCCGGCGTTGTGCATCAGGCCGTTCAGCAGGGTGTCGGAGACGCGCTCCAGCGCGCTGGTGGCCGTGGCGCCCCAGATCACGAAGCCCAAGGTCAGCACGGCCGTCACACCGAAGACCACCCGGTCGGTGACGGGCTCCTTGTCCTCGTGCGGATGGCGGCCGGGCAGGGCCGCCTTCACGGGCAGCCGCAGCCTTTGCATCCGTTTACGTTGCTCCTGAGACACAGGCGGCACCTTTCGCGGTCGTGGCCCGGTTTTGGCCTCGGATATCCCGTACCACGGCGCGCACACCTGTCCCTGCATCAACAGGCCCCGATCGGCCGACCGGCTCAGGCCCGCGGTGCGATTTCCTCGAGGTCGTCGACGGTGCCGGACATGATGACCCGGATGTGCTCGGTGAGGTGGTCCGCGGGCCAGTCCCACCAGGCGAGGGCGAGCAGGCGGGCGATGTCGTCCTCGTGGTGGCGGGTGCGGATGAGCCGGGCCGGGTTGCCGCCCACGATGCCGTAGTCGGGGACGTCGTCCACGACCACCGCGCCGGAGGCGATGACCGCGCCGTGCCCGATGCGCACGCCCGGCATGACCATGGTGTGGTAGCCGAACCAGACGTCGTTGCCGACGACGGTGTCGCCCCTGGACGGCAGGCCGGTGAGCAGGTCGAAGTGCTCGGCCCAGGATCCGCCCATGATGGGGAAGGGGAACGTGGAGGGCCCGTCCATGCGGTGGTTGGCCCCGTTCATGATGAACCGCACCCCGGTGCCCAGCGCGCAGAACTTCCCGATGACGAGCTTCTCCGGCCCGTAGTGGTAGAGCACGTTGCGGGACTCGAACGCGGTCGGATCGTCAGGGTCGTCGTAGTACGAGTACTCCCCGACCTCGATCAGCGGCGAGGTCACCAGCGGCTTGAGCAGGACCACGCGCGGCTGGTCGGGGAACGGGTGAAGCACCGTCGGGTCGGCGGGAAGGCGATTCATGGCAGTCGCTCTCGGTTCTCGGTTCGGTTCTCGGTTCTCGGTTCGGTTCTCGGTTCGGTTCTCGGTTCGGCAGGGGCGGCGAAGGCCCATTCTGTGACCTCAGGCGTGGGGGCGCCGCAGGCGGCGGACCAGGGCGGCCTCGGTTTCCGTGAGGTGGGGGTCCGCCAGCCGTCGCTCGGTGGCGGCGGGCATGCCGGCGCGCCGGTCGGTCCCGCAGGTACGGGCCATGGCGCGCAGGAAACCCCGGATCAGCAGGCTTTCGTGCGGGCGAAGGACGATGCCGCGCAGGATGACGAAGGTCATGGCGACATCGACCTCGGGGCGGCCGACGCGGGAGGTGCTCCAGTCGATGACCCGCGGGCCGCGGTCCGTCATGATGACGTTCTCCGGGTGCAGATCGAGGTGCAGCACCCGGTCATCACCGCCGTCGCCTCCCGGGAGCCGGGGCAGCCAGCCGGGGTCGGGCAGACCGTGCAGCTCCCGGTGCAGCCGGCCCAGCAGCGCGCCGTACGCCGCAGCCCGCCAGGGACGGCTGCGCAACGCCTCGCTCATGGTCGGCCCGTGCAGCCGCTCCATCACCAGGTCCGTGCCGGCCGCCTCGTGGACCACCGGCACCGGGTAGCCCTGAGCCGCCAGCCACCGCAGGAGCCGCGCCTCGTCCTCCGCCGGGCCTCCGTTGCGGAAGCGGCGCAGCACCCGGTCTCCGCCGACGGCGTACACGTCGGCCTCGCGTCCCCGCCCGATCAGCTCCAACACCCCTCCTCGGTCCGCCTGCTCTGCCCCAGGGCAACGCGATCGCCCCCGGCCCGCAGTATCCACGAGGGGAACCGAACGCAATGACCAGTGGCGTTGGTCTGTTCGGTGGCGGCGGATGCGCCGAAGTGCTGATGAGCGGCGCGTACGGAACGGGTACGGGGACGGTTCGGCGGGCCGGAGGTCAAGATCGCTGCGTATGAGCGGCGGACTGTGTGAAGGAGCGCGCAGGGCGGCCCGCCCTTCCTCCCGGTGCGGGGCTCGAGCGCATTCCGTACGGCCGTGGCAGCGGCCGCATGTCCGGACGGTTCGCGGGAACCCGGCAGGGCAGGGGGCGGTCGAGAAGGAGGGATCAGGGAACGATGGCGTCCGACTCGTCGACCGTGCCCGCGGAGGCAGGCACGGCCACCGTCACCACCGCCGTACCGGCCCGCCTCGACCGCCTGCCGTGGTCCCGCTGGCACTGGATGATCGTGATCGGCCTCGGCACCGTCTGGATCCTCGACGGTCTCGAGGTCACCATCGTCGGCAACGTCGCCGGCCGCCTCGCCGAGGAGGGCAGCGGCCTCGACATCACCGCTGCCCAGGTCACCGGTATCGCCGCCGCCCTCTACGTGGCAGGCGCGTGCTCCGGGGCGCTCTTCTTCGGCTGGCTGACGGACCGCTACGGCCGCAAGAGGCTCTTCATGGTGACCTTGGCCGTCTACCTGGCCGCGACCGCCATGACCGCGCTCTCGTTCGAGTCCTGGTGGTTCTTCCTCTTCCGCTTCCTCACCGGCTTCGGCATCGGCGGCGAGTACGCGGCCATCAACTCGGCGATCGACGAGCTGATCCCGTCCCTCTACCGGGGCCGGGTCGACCTCATCATCAACGGCAGCTACTGGCTCGGCGCGATCGGCGGGGCCCTGCTGTCCGTCGTGATGCTCGATACCGACATCTTCCCCAAGGACCTCGGCTGGCGGCTCAGCTTCGCCCTCGGCGTCGTCCTCGGCCTGGTCATCCTGCTCGTGCGCCGGCACGTTCCGGAGAGCCCGCGCTGGCAGTTCATCCACGGCAGGTCGCAGGTCGCCGAGGCACTGGTGTCGTCCGTGGAGCGCGAGATCGAGCGGGAGAAGGGCGAGCGCCTGCCGCCGCCGGCCGGTGAGATCACCATCCACCAGCGCAAGAGCATCGGCTTCGGGCTCATCGCCAAGACGGTCTTCGGCCGCTACCCGCGCCGCGCGTTCCTCGGCCTGTCGCTCTTCATCGGCCAGGCCTTCCTCTACAACGCCATCACCTTCGGCTTCGGCACCATCCTCACGACCTTCTTCGACGTGCCGACGGGCCACACCGGCTACTACTTCGCCGTCATCGCCGCGGGCAACTTCCTCGGGCCCCTGCTGCTCGGCAAGCTGTTCGACACGCTCGGACGGCGGATCATGATCTCCTCCACCTACCTGCTCTCCGGCGTGCTCCTGTTCGGCACGGCGTGGCTGTTCGACCGGGGTTCGCTCACGGCGACGAGCATGACGGTCTGCTGGTGCGTGGTGCTGTTCTTCGCTTCGGCGGGCGCGTCCAGCGCGTACCTGACCGTGTCGGAGATCTTCCCCATGGAGACCCGCGCCATGGCCATCGCCTTCTTCTACGCCCTCGGCACCGCGGCCGGCGGCATCAGCGGCCCGCTGATCTTCGCCGACCTCACCGAGTCGGGCGTGGTCGGCGACACGGCGCTCGCCTTCCGGATCGGCGCCGCGCTGATGTGCGCCGCCGGCCTCGTGGCGGCCTTCCTCGCGGTCAAGGCCGAGCGCCGCTCGCTGGAGGACATCGCCGAGCCGCTGTCGGTGGTGAAGCCGGCCGCGGCCGGCTCGCGGTGACCGCGGCCGCGCTCGGCGTCGGGCAGGGGCGTACGGCACGCTGGGCCGTCTCCGAAAGAGAGGGCCTAGCGGCCGCTGTCCGTGAGGACCGTCGGGGAGGCCCCGCGCTGGTGCGGGACCGGCACCTGCGCGGACGGCTCGGGGAGGTCGCCGTCCCGGTGGAGGGCGACCGTACGGGTCGGGGCGGGGATCGAGATGCCCTCCGTACGGAACCGCCGGTGCAGGCGCTTGATGAACTCGTGCTTGATCCGGTACTGGTCGCTGAACTCGCCGACACCCAGGATCACGGTGAAGTTGATGCGGGAGTCCGCGAACGTGTGGAAGCGGACGGCCGCTTCGTGGTCGGGGACCGCGCCGTTGATGTCGGCCATCACGCCGTCGACGACGTCCAGGGTCACCCGCTCGACGTGCTCCAGG
This sequence comes from Streptomyces sp. NPDC058525, assembly GCF_042719495.1. Classification (NCBI taxonomy): domain Bacteria; kingdom Bacillati; phylum Actinomycetota; class Actinomycetes; order Kitasatosporales; family Streptomycetaceae; genus Streptomyces; species Streptomyces sp. NPDC058525. The sequence continues at coordinate 28,218 of NZ_JBHXNP010000047.1, read as the reverse complement.
TCGCTCTCGTAGCCCACTCCCACCTGGACCAGGATCGAGAACCGCGCTTCCGGCTGGGTGAAGTTGGTCATGTTCGTCCGCGCGAGACGCCCGTTGGGGATGATGACCAGGTTGTTCGACAGGTTGCGCACCACGGTGTTGCGCCAGTTGATGTCGACGACGTACCCCTCCTCGCCGCTGGTGAGCCGGATGTAGTCACCGGGCTGCACGGTCTTCGAGGCGAGGATGTGCACCCCGGCGAAGAGGTTGGCGAGGGTGTCCTGGAGCGCGAGGGCCACCGCCAGACCACCCACTCCGAGGGCCGTGACCAGGGGCGCGATGGACACGCCGAGGGTCTCCAGGGCGACCAGCACGCCCATCACGAGGACCACGATCCGCGTGATGTTGACGAAGATGGACGCCGAGCCGGCCACCCCGGTGCGCGCCCCCGCCACGGACTGGACGAGGCCGGCGACGACCCGCGCCGTGCTGAGCGTGGCGATGAGGATGAGCAGCGCGGTCAGGGACTGGTTCACGATCCCCGAGACCCGTGGGGTGAGCGGCAGGGTCGTGGCGGCCACCGCGGCGCCCGCGATGAGTGCGGCACCGGGGGCGATGGTGCGCAGGGCGTCGACGATGATGTCGTCGCCCCGCCACCGGGTGCGCTCGGCGTGCCGGCCCAGCCACCGCAGGAGGGCGCGCAGCAGCAGCCCGGCCGCGGCGCCCGCCGCCAGCGCGATTCCCGCGACGAGCCAGTCGTGCAGGACGAGATCCCGGTTCAACGGACCCCCTCCGCTGGGCGGCGCCGGCCCGGGGGCGTGGCGACGGACGCTGCCGGCCGTCGTATGAGGTGTGTCGTCACCTTGTCACCTGTCAGTTCGTCGTGCTGTAAGCCGCGTTCGGGCGTGTGTGCGCATCCGGAACGGGCTGCCATCCTGCCCCATGGCGGGTGACGCGCCGCAGGCGGGGGCGGTGGCTACCGTCGTACGGCGGCGTGTTCGAGGACCGCGCGGACCTCGGCGGTGATCGCGCTCTCGTTGCGTTCGAACTCGGGGCCGGTCAGCTGCTGGGGGTCGGCCGGCAGGCCGGTGAGCACGGGGGTGTGGAGGTGGCCGCCGGGCAGGTGCGGGGCGAGTTCGGTGCGCAGCCGGTTGGAGCGGTAGGCGACCTCGTTGGACAGGTAGCCGCCCCCGCCGCCCGCCACGGCCCGGGAGCCGGGCGTGGGGCCGTCGGGCCGGTCGACGGGAGCCGTGCCGCCGGCCGGGATCTCGGTCACCTCGCTGTTGAGGAGGACGGGGTACGGGGTCTGCACGGCGGCGGTCACCGCGTCGGCGGGCAGCGTGGTGCGGATGAACTCCGGTCCGGGGCCGAGGCCGGGGGCCGTCACCGGACGCTCGCGGGTGCCGCCGGAGAGGGCGCGGGCGTTGTCGGGGTACGGGTCGGCGGACCGGGCCCGGCCCGCCCAGTCCTCCAGGGTGAAGATCCCGGGGTAGCCCTGGCTGACGGTGGTGATGATGTCGGCCGAGGCGGGTCCCGCGGCCATGCGCGGGGCGAAGGCCCGCTCCACCATGTGGGCGTCGAAGTCGGCGTAGCGCACGGGCAGGACGACGGCGCGGATCTCGGCCGGGGTGCCGTCGGCGAGGGTCACGCGCCGGCCGTTGAGCTGGAGGGCGGCCGATCCGGAGGGGTTGGCGCGGCGGATCTCGGCGTCGAGCCCGAAGGGGTCGAACCCGCTGATGAAGATCCTTCGTACGCCGGGCGCCGGCCGGAAGGCGTTGTCGGTGAGGCCTCGGGAGGCGTCCTCGAAGCGGGCGCGGAGCGCGGCCCGGTCGACGGTGAACTCCGGCTGCCAGCGGGCGAGGGCGGCGGTCATGGCGAGCCGAGCCCAGTACAGCGGCCGGTCGTCGCCGGCGGCGAGGTCGCCGCCGGGCCGCTGGCCCTGGGCGCGTCGTACGGAGGCCTGCCAGAGGGCCTCGCCCCAGGACTGGAGGAGCCGTTCGGCCTCGGCGGGGCGGCGCGTCGCGCACAGGGCGGCGGGGAACCGTCGTACGAAGTCCTCGAGGCCGGCCCGCTGGACCAGGGCGGTGGTACGGGCGTCCGCGAGCCGTGCCTGTTCGGCGTCGAGCGGTGCGGTGGCCTGGGTGCGGCAGGCGGACGAGCCGTCGGCCGCGTGCGCGGGTGAGGCGACTGCCACGGGGAGGATGGTGATGAGAAGGGCGGCGGCCGATGCCGCGCGACGTAAGATCATCATGCGATGTGACATTACATAGCGGCCGGCACCCCCACCACAGGGGCACCGGCCACAGCCGCGAGGACTGGCTCAACTCCGCCGGCCTCGGGTCCGGGCCGGTGCGCCGCTCATCCGTACCGGCGCAGCTCGTGGAAGAAGCCGTCGATGACCTGGAGTTGCCCGGTGCGCAGGGCCTCGTCGTAGACGTGCTTGCCGACGGCCAGGTCGAGCACGCCCAGGCCGAAGGGCGAGAACACCACGGGCCGGTCCTGCGGCACCTCCACGCGGCCGGTGGTGACGTCGTGCAGCGTGCCGGCGAGGAAGTCGCGGCTCCCGGTGAGCTGTTCGGCCAGGTGGGGTGAGGTGTCGGCCTTCAGGCAGTGCTCGACGTCGTCGACGATGTTGGTCGAGGCGAGCAGGATCTCGGGCGAGAGGTCGCGCAGGGACACGTGCAGGACCAGGGGGTTGTGGTCGAACCACGCCGGGTCGGTGACGTGGGGCCGGTCGGCGATGGTGGCGAAGACGAGCAGGTCGCTGGAGCGGATCAGCTCCTCGGGGCTGTCGTGCAGGGTGATCCGGGTGGTCTCGTCGGTGCCTCGCAGGTAGCTCTCGAAGCCCGCCGCGCTGTCGGCGGAGATGTCGTGCACGCCGATCTCGTCGAAGGACCAGCCGGTCGCGGCCAGGAAGGTGTGGATGTAGCGGGCGATCAGGCCGGTTCCGAAGAATCCGATGCGGGTCGGCCGGGTCCCGCGGGCCCGGCTCAGCCTGTGGGCGGCCGATGCGGCCATCGCCGCGGTCCGGGTGGCGCTGATGATGGAGCTTTCCAGGCAGGCGAACGGGTAGCCGGTGTCGTGGTCGTTGAGGATCAGCACCGCCGAGGCCCTCGGGAGGCCGGCCTGCACGTTGTCGGGGAAGCTGGAGATCCACTTGAGACCGTCCACCCGGTCCTGCCCACCGATCGATGCGGGCAGCGCGATGATGCGGGCGGTCGGGCGGTCGGGGAAGCGCAGGAAGTACGACGGCGGGTTCACCGACTGCCCGGCGGAGTGGAGTGCGTAGGTGGCCTCGATCAGTTCCATGATCTGGGGTTCCTGGCCCTGGAGGGTGTGCTGGACCTGGGCGCCCGGGATCACGGCGAACGGGGGCACGGTGAACTGCGGTGCTGCTGCAACCGGTTCGGGCGTCGTGGACTGCGCGGGAGTGGTGCGGGCGGTGGTCATCGGGTGCTCCCCTCAGAGGATGCGGTCAGGGCGGGCGGGAAGGAGTGCGGGGTGTGCGGTGCGGCCATGGCAACGAGGACCTCGCGCGGCGGCTCGTACGGTTCCCGGCTGTGGGCGGTACGGATGTTGTCGATGAGCATCAGGTCGCCGGACTGCCAGGGCTCGCGGACGGTGTGCTCGGTGTAGACGGTGTTGATCAGCTCGACGATGTCCTCGCCGATCGGGTCGCCGTCTCCGAAGCGGGTGTTGAACGGCAGGGCGTCGGGGCCGTAGACGTCGACGAGGTACTCCCGCACCTCGGGCGCCAGCGTCCACTCGTTGAGGAACGCGATCTGGTTGAACCAGCAGCGCCGGCCGGTCGCCGGGTGGCGCACCACGGCGGGGCGGCGCTGGCGGGTGCTCAGGCCGCCGTCGCCCTGCCAGGCGAACTCGATGGCGTTGGCGCGGCAGTAGTCCTCGACGGCCGCCCGGTCCTCGGTGCCGAACGCCTCGGTCCAGGAGGCGCCGATGTCGTCGTTGTAGGTACGGGTGAGCAGCCAGCCCTCGGCTTCGAACCGCTGGACGAGCTCCGGCGGCAGCGCGTCCAGGACGGCGGCGGAGTCCGCGAGGGCGGTGGCTCCGCCCTCGGCGGGTGCCGTCAGGCACGCCATCAGCATCAGGCCGGGCGGGCTGTGGGTGTAGCTGAGCTCGTGGTGCATGCACATGGGCTGGTTGGCCGGCCACACCGTGGAGGAGTACACGCCGGGGGCGTGGGCCTGGCGGGGCGCGAAGGTCTCGGTGTCGGCCATCAGGGCGGGGGCCACTGCGGTGAAGACGGCGCCCACCTGCCCGGCGTCTGACAGGCCGAGCCCGCGGACGAGGACGGCGCCGTGTTCGGTGACGAGGCCGCGCAGGGTGTGGCGGTGTTCGGCGGCCCAGGCCGGTGCGTCGGCCGGTGCGGGGGTGGGGACGTGCAGGATCGGGGGTGTGCCGGGGTTCAGGTCCACCGGGGGTACGGGCACGGAGGCCGGTACGGGGCTGGGGCTGAGCGGGGCGGGGCTGACGGGGGCGGGGCTGGTGAACGACATGGTCTTGGTCCTTTCGGGGGTGTCGGGGTGGAGCAGGGGGACGGCCGTCAGAGGGAGACCGACGGTGCGGTGGGGCGCGGCCGGGCCGCGGTGTCCAGGAACCGGGCGAGATCGGTGAGGACGGGGTGCCGGTTGACGTCCGCCGGGGACACGGCACGGTCCAGGGTGACGGCGAGCCGCACGGCCGACAGGGAGGTCCCGCCCCGGTCGAAGAAGTTGTCGCCCCGGCCGATCTGGTCCTGCGGAACGCCGAGCACCTTCGCCCACGCGGCCGCCATCCGCTGTTCGGCGGGCGTGCTCGGCGCCTGGACCTCGTCCTCGGTGGCGTCCTCGGTGCCGTGCAGCTGCGCGGCCAGGGCCGTCAGGGCCTTGCGGTCGATCTTGCTGTTGGCGGTCAGCGGGAGGCTCTCCTGCCAGTGAATGGCCGAGGGGACCATGTAGCCGGGCAGTGACGCGCCCAGCCGGTCCAGCAGGACGCCGGTTTCGAGCGGCTGCGGAGCGCTGTAGAACGCCACCAGGTGAGTGCTGTGGTCGGGCCGCTCGGTGACCACCACGGCGCTGTCGCGGACCCCGGGGGCGCGGAGCAGGGTGTTCTCGATCTCGCCGGTCTCGATGCGGAAGCCGCGGATCTTGACCTGGTTGTCGCGGCGGCCGAGGAACTCCAGCTTGCCGTCGGGCTGCCAGCGGCCGACATCGCCGCTGCGGTACAGCCGCCGGCCCGCGCGGTGCGGATCGGCGAGGTAGGTCGGCCGGGTGCGCTCGGGGTCGTTGACGTAGCCGCGGCCGACGCAGATGCCGGAGAAGGCGATCACTCCGGGTGCGCCGAGCGGCACCGGGTTGAGGTGCTCGTCGACGACGTAGAGGTGCACGTTGTTGACGGGCCGCCCCAGCGGCACCCGGTCGGTGTCCGGGGTGCGGTCCATGACCTCGTGGTTGGTGTCGTCGCTGGTCTCGGTCAGCCCGTAGGCGTTGACGAGCCTGATGCGGGGCTGGGCGGTGAACCAGCGCTGGGCGAGTTCCTTCTTCAGCGCCTCACCCGTGACCGATACGTACCGCAGGTCCGGCAGTGTCCGGGGGTGCTGTTCGAGGTGGGACAGGACCACGTCGAGGTAGGAGGGGACCACCTGAAGGACGGTGACGCGGCCGCGGGCGACGGTGTCGACGAACCGTGCGGCGTCGAGGATCACCTCCTGCTCGATCAGCAGGGTCCGCCCGCCGACGAGCAGCGGGGCGAGCAGCTGCCACAGGGAGATGTCGAAGCACTGGGGCGCGGTCTGGGCGACCACCTGCCCTTCGGCGATCTCCAGGTCGTCGATCTTGGCGTAGAGGTGGTTGAGCATGCCCTCCTGTTCGCACATCGCGCCCTTGGGCTCACCGGTCGAGCCGGAGGTGAAGTAGATGTAGGCCAGCTGGTCGGGTGCGACGTCGATGCCGAGGTCGGTCCCGGGGTGCTCCTGGCCGTCGGCGGTGTCGACGAACAGCGGGCGGACCGCGGGCCGGGCGGCGAGGGCCGACCGCACGCCGGCCGTGGCGTCCGACCGGGTCATCAGGAGTCCGCAGCCGGCCCGGGCGAGCATGGTGGTGATGCGTTCGGCCGGCAGGTGGGGCTCGATCGGGAGGTAGGCGCCTCCGGCCTTGAAGACGGCCAGGACGGCGGCCAGCCAGTCCAGGTCCCGCTCCATGGCCACCGCGACCACCCCTTCGCTGTGCAGCCCCCGGTCCAGCAGGGCGCGGGCCAGCCGGTTGGCTCGGGCGTTGAGCTGCTCGTAGGTCCACTCCCGGTCGCCGTGCTGCGCGGCGACGGCGTTCGGGTGCTGCCGTACGCGCTCCTCGAACAGTTCGTGCACGCGGCGCTCGGGCAGCTCCCGGCTGGGCCCGGCGAGGCCGTCGACCTGGAAGCGGAGCTCTTCGGCCGACAGCAGGCTCTGGGCCGTGTGATCGGCGTCCGGGTCGGCGGCGATCAGGGCGAGCGCGGTCAGGTGGTATCCGGCGATCCGGGCCGCGCAGTCCGCGTCGAGGACGTCGGTGCGGTAGCGCAGCCGCAGTATCGGCCGGCCGTCGTCGTCGTGGACGATGCCCGTCCACAGCGCCGGGTCCACCGCCGTGTCCTGCGCCGGGTCCGCGGCCGGGGTGCCGCCGGTGACGTCCAGGACGGTCTCGAAGGGGGCCTCGACCAGGCCGAGTTCGCGCCTCAGGTCTTCGACCGGGAAGTCCTGGTGGGCCCGCAGCCGCGCGAGGGCCTCGCGGGTGTGCAGCAGCAGGCTCCGCCACGAGCCGGGGCCGGTGGTCAGCCTGCACGGCAGCGGCCGGACTCCGGCGGCGGCGACGTACCCTGTGGTGACCTCCTGCTCCCCGCTCAGCGCGGCCAGCACCTTCGCGTGGGCGGTCAACAGCACGTATTCCAGCGGCACTTCCAGGTCGTCGGCCACCCGGCGCATGGCCGTCAGCCGGCCGGCCGGGACCGGCGTCTCGTACTCGGCCACGCCCGCGACCGGCACCCGGGTCCATCGGGGAAGGGGGGCGGAGCCGCTGCCGGCGGCCAGGATGCCGTGCCAGAACTCTCGGCTGGTGGATGCGTTGAGTGCCATGAGGGGTCTCTCCTGTCTGGTGCTGATGTGGGTCGGGGTGGGTTTCAGCTGGACTGCGGCCGGGCCGGGTTTCCCGTCCACCGGGCTCCCTGCGGGACCTGCTCGCCCTTCATGAGGAAGGAGTCGCAGTCGAGCTGGACGCGGTCGCCCAGGGTCACGCCGTAGTGGACGAAAGCGCTGACACCGAGGGTGGAGCCGTCACCGATCGTGGTGCGGTCGGACTTGAAGGCGCCGTCCTCCTGCGAGTGGCACTGGACCACCGTGCCCGCGTTCAGCGTGCAGTCGTCCCCGATGGTGACGAGGGTCCGCTCCGGGAGAAAGCAGCCGTCGTCGAAGACCCGCTTGCCGATCCGTGCGCCCAGCAGCCGCCAGACGACGTTCTTGAACGGAGTTCCGTCAAAGATCTGCACGTAATCGACCGACGCCATCTTCCAGAAACGCTCATGCCTCCAGAAAGACGGCTCGTAGATCGAGCAGTACAGCGGTTTCTGGGCCTTGAATCCGGTGGCGGCCCGTTCGATCAGCGCGAAGTAGACGACGGTGAACAGCAGTGTGAGGACACCGGCCAGCGCGAACGCCGACGCACCTAGCGAGGGGTAGAGGGCTGAGGCGCTCAGGGCGACAAGGCTCACGAAGAAGACGTGGATCCACCGCGCCATCAAGTACAGCCCCGCCGTGACGGCATTGTGCCGGTTCTTGCCGGCCAGGCGCCGGCGCAGCTCGCTGCCGCTCTCCAGTTCCTCGAACCGGGTGTCCCGCATCACCGTGCGGGGGATCGCGAAGGCGGGCGAGCCCAGCAGGCCCACGTTCTCCCGTACCTCCCCGTCGACCGGGACCATCACCTTCGTCGCGAGCAGGCAGTTGTCACCGGTCTTGGCGTGCGCGGGATAGGCGATGCGGTTGCCGAGGAAGTTGTCGGCTCCGATCGAGACCCGGGACAGCCTGAACGCCGTGTTGGAGAAGTCGGCGTTGATGACCGACAGACCGTCGGCGACCATCGTCTTGCTGCCCACCGAGCTCAGGAACGGATTGTCGTGCTTCACTTCGCTGCCGAAGTTCGAACCGGTCTGCGTGACGCGCGACAGGTCGTAGCCGAGGTAGCGCAGGTAGTGGACGATCGCGGAGCTGTCCCCGAACAGCACCGTGAAGAACTTGGTGTTGGTCAGACGCGCGATGGCGCGCTGCAGACCGTAGTGCAGGCCGTAGAGCGGATAGACCGTGTCCGGCTTGACCGCCAGGTTGAGCAGCCGCGGCAGTACGCCCTGGATGAGCAGGCCGACGAGCGCGGCGCCGAAGAACAGTACGAAGGATGCGGCCAGCGCGCCCAGATAGAGGCTCCCGCTGGTGAACTCCGCGGTCCCGGCCTGTGTGGGTGTGGTCAGCTGCGACAGCGGGGCGAGCAGCACGCTCAGGCCGCCGGTGGCCAGCGGCAGGAACACCAGCACCAGGCCGAGCAGCTGCCCGACGGTGTAGCGGACCTTCCTGGCCGTGGAGCAGTCGGCGGCGCCGACCGTACGGAAGTCCGTACCGGTGGGCTCGGCCGGCGACCCGTGCCAGCGCTCGCCCGCGGGGACCGTCTGACCTGCGTGCAGGCTGGAGGCGTGCCCGAGCTGGGCCCGGCTGCCCATCGAGGTGTTGATGTCGAGGACGGTCTGTTCACTGACGAGGACGTTGCTGCCGAGGGTGACCGGGCCGGTCTGGATGAGACCGTCGTGGGCCCGGTAGCCGGAGAAGAGCACGTCCTTGCGGACCACGGTTCCGTCACCGATCGTGATCAGGTCGGTGCAGACGGGGATGTGCGGGGAGAAGATCGCGACGTTGCGTCCGATCTTGGCGCCCAGCGCCCTGAGGTACACCACGTAGAGCGGCGATCCGGTGAGGAGGCGGGCGGGGCTGGTGCGGATCAAGGTCTTGACCAGCCACCAGCGGACGTAGCCGAGGCTCCAGACGGGGAACTCGCGGGGCGTGAAACGACCGATGAGGGTCCACTTCCCGACGATCGGGACGGCGCACAGGCCGGCGAAACCGACGCCGCCCGCCAGTACGGATCGCAGGTAGACGTCGAGCACACCGTGACCGGCGGCGATCCACTCGAAGCCGAGGACCGTGAGCACGGCGACGAGGTAGGAGTAGCCGAGGAACACCAGGAACTGCAGCGCTCCGCAGAGCAGGTACTGGCCCGTGCCGGCCCGCTTCACCTGCTGGCGCGCCGGAGCGGTGGCCGGAGGGACGGACTGGCAGACGGGTACGGGTACGGGCGCAGGCGCGGGCGCGGTGTGGCTCGTGGCCGCGGGCTCGGGCTCGCGCTCGGGGGTTACGGGCGCGGGGACTGTCGCCGCCGGGACGGCCGGCGCGGCGTGGGTGAGCGCGGCGGCCAGGCCGTCGACCGTGGGATTGCGGTAGACGTCCTTCATTGATGCGGGCGGCAGGTCGCCCCGCTTCCGGATTCGGGCGCAGAACCGCGCCATCACCATCGAATCAGCGCCCAGGTCGGCGAAGAAGTCGCTGTCGCCCGGGACCTGGTCCACACCCACGACATCGGCCAGCACCTCCGCAAGGATCCGCGCGGTCTCGGCCGTCGGGCCGTCCGGCGTGGCTTTCGGCCGGTCGTCGGGCCTGCTGGTGGACAGCGTTGCGGTGGATTTCTCTAGCATGTCTGCTCCTCGACGATGTTCCGGCTGCCGCGGACCGCGGGGGCCGGAGGATGCCTTGCGGCATCGATCGTGTGGGTGACGCTCGGCAACGGATGGCGTCACCTCGTCACGGCTCTCACTGCCGCCCCTCCAGTAGGCCCCGGGGGCACTTTTCCGTCACGCCGCTTGATGTCGTGGCTTGACAGCACACACCGGCAGAGGTAGCGGCCCGCCGGTCCGGCGCCTACCCGTGATCGCGCACGGCGTCAAGTCCCGAGATCGGGTGACATGACAGAGCCGCAGGTCAGCACGCGTACTGGAGGGGTCCCGAAGACGTCGCAGCAGCCGAGGTCTTCTCCGAGCCGCCCACACGAGCCAGTGGCACCAGAGCCGACGTGAGCGCATACCAGGAGGTGCCCATGCCGGTCATATCCACCCCCCAGGAATTCAACACGGACGACCTCTACGTCGACCTCGAGGCGATCAGCGGGCACCGGCTGTTCCTCAAGTGCGAGGGATTCAACTTCGCGGGGTCCATCAAGCTCAAGGCCGCCACGGCGATGGTCGAGGCCGCCGAGCGCGACGGCCTGCTCACCCCCGGCTCGATCCTGGTCGAGTCCTCCTCGGGCAACCTCGGCGTGGCGCTGAGCATGATCGCCGCGAGCAAGGGCTACCGGTTCGTGTGCGTGACCGATTCGCGCTGCAACCTGGCGACCCGGCTGCTCCTGGAGGCCCTCGGCTGCGAGATCCACGTCGTCACCGAGCCCTCCCCCACCGGCGGCCTGCTCGGCGCCCGCATCGACCACGTCCGCGCCCTGTGTGCCTCCGACGACCGCTATGTATGGCTCAACCAGTACGCCAACCCCAACAACCACAAGGCCCACTACCGCACCACCGCACCGGCCATCGCCCGCGCCTTCCCCGACCTCGACGTCCTGTTCGTCGGGGCCGGCACCACCGGGACCCTGATGGGGTGCGCCCGCTTCTTCCGCACCTGGCACCGCCCGGTACGCATCGTCGCGATCGATGCGGAGGGCTCGGCCACCTTCGGGGAGGAGCCCAGCCGCCGCATGATCCCCGGCCTCGGCACCAGCATCCGCCCGCCGCTGCTGGACACCTCGTACGTCGACGAGGTCATACACGTCAACGAGGCCGAGACGATCCGTACGTGCCATCAACTGGCCCGCCACGGCTTCATCTTCGGCGGCTCGACCGGCACCGTCGTGAACGGGGCCGCCCAATGGCTGGCCCGGCAGGAGAAGCAGGTGACCGCGGTCGCCATCGCCCCCGACCTCGGCGAGCGCTACCTCGAAACCGTCTACCAGACGGACTGGGTACGGAACTTCTACGGCGAGGACGTCCTCCAGGCCCGGACGGCCGCGGCCGCCGCAGCGGCCTGACCTGTCGGGTGCGCCGCGCGCGACCTCAGCGGCGGTCGGCCAGCAGGTCGTCCAGTTCGGCCGCGAAGAGCTGCGCCGGGTCGAGGTCCATGCCGGCGAAGTGACCGGCGAGCTCCAGCGACAGGACGCCGTGCAGACGGGTCCAGACGGTCAGGAACCGGTGGAGGGCCCCGGACGTAGCGGGGTGGCCGGCGGCCCAGTCCCGATGGCTCTCCAGGTAGACGCCGAAGGGGGTCGCAGCGCCGTCCGCGGCAGGTTCCCCTGCTCCCCCGAGCGCCGCGCACGCGTCGAGCAGCGTGGTCATGACCTCGGAGGAGATGGCGGTGATGTCCGCGGGCGCGTGGTAGCCGGGGATGGGGGTGCCGTAGACGAGGAAGTACCGCTGGGGGTCCGCCAGGGCCCAATCGCGCAGGACGTGCGCCAATCCCGCGAGGTCGGCCCCGGCCGCGGAGGCCGTGCGGAGGGTGTCGGCGAGGCTGCGGTACGCCTCCCGGACCAGTTCGGTGATCAGCTCGTCGCGGCCGGCGAAGTAGCGGTAGAGCGCGGGTCCGCTCATGCCCATCTGCTTGGCGATCGCGTTGAGGGAGAGCGCGGATGCCCCCGCCGTGGCGATCTGCTCCCAGGCGCGGGCCGTGATCTCCGCGCGTACCTGTTCCCGGTAGCGCTCCCGCGGGGTCTTCGCGCCCATCGCCGCCATGGCCTGCCACCGCTCCCGCCGATTCGACTACACCCTCAAGGATTAGTGAGAAGCTATCACGCTTCTCATTGACCGCCTGCCGTACGGGAGTTATAACTTCTAACGAACACGTGAGCCTCTATCGGCATCGCGTATCGCCCACCCAGAGGAGAACTCCATGTCCGGCATCCGCAGCACCGGCGCCCGCGCCGCACTGTTAGCCGTCCCGCTCGCCCTCACCCTCGGCCTCCTGGGCGCCACTGCCGCGCCCGCCGGGGCACTCGCCCCGCACCCCGGCTCCGCCACGTCCCTCACCTGCCGCGGGAAAGGCGTCGACTCCGGTGCGCTCGTCCGCCACCGGACCGAGATCGTGATCAACGCTCCGCTGCACACCGTCTGGAAGCTGCAGACCGACGTGGAGCGCTGGCCGTCCTGGCAGACCCCCGTCGAGACCGTGGCACGGCTCGACCACGGCCCCTTGCGCAGCGGTTCGGCCTTCCGGTGGACGACCCCCATACCCCCCAACCCCGCGACCCCCGCCACCTCCCTGGAGATCACCTCGACGGTCCGGCATCTCAAGCACCAGTCGTGCATCCGCTGGACCGGCCCCGCCATCGGCGAAGGGCTGCACATCGACGGCGTCCACGTATGGAACTTCACCAAGGTCAGGGGCGGTGGCGTCCGGGTGAGCACCGAGGAGACCCACACCGGCGCGCAGGTCGAGGCGGACGTGCCAACCGCGACCGCAATCCTCCGCGAGGGCCTCGAAGCCTGGCTGCGCGACCTGAAGTCCGCCGCCGAAGCCCGCGCCCACGACCAGCCGAGCTGACCGCCCCTATGATGGGCCGATGGCGACGATCAAGCAGATCCAGATCACCTTCGACTGCACGGAGCCCGAGCGCGTCGCTCGCTTCTGGTGCGAGGTGCTGGGGTACGTCGTACCGCCGCCGCCGGAGGGTTTCGCCGACTGGGACGCGTTCGATCGCGCGCTGCCGCCCGAGCGACAGGGTTCGGCGTTCGCGTGTGTCGACCCCTCGGGCGTGGGTCCTCGGCTGTTCTTCCAGCGCGTCCCCGAGGGCAAGATCGTCAAGAACCGGCTCCACATCGACGTACGGGTCGGCGCCGGACTCGTGGGCGAGGAGCGCCTGGCCGCCCTCGAGGCCGAATGCGCACGGCTGATCCCGCTCGGCGCGGTCCGCGTGCGGTTGCTGCCCGCCGACGGCGAGAACGAGTCGTGCCTCGTGATGCAGGACATCGAGGGCAACGAGTTCTGCCTCGACTGACGGTCGCGAGCCGGCGCCCTACCCAGACCCCTCGTCCGCCCCGTCCGCCGCGTCGGGCACCCAGCGCAGCACGTCGCCGGGCTGGCAGTCGAGCGTGCGGCAGATCGCGTCGAGCGTGGTGAAGCGAACGGCCTTCGCCCGGCCGTTCTTCAGTACGGCGACGTTGGCGGGAGTGATTCCGACGGCGGCGGCGAACTCGGCGACCGAGAGCTTGCGTTGGGCCAGCATCACGTCGAGGTCGACGATGATGGCCATCAGACCACCTCGGCGAGTTCGCTTTTCATGTTGTTCGCCTTGAGCAGCAGGCCCCGCATGATGACGATGAGCATGACCAGGCAAGTCCCCATGCCGGTGGCCGCGGTCGCGGCTCCCAGGGCGCCGATGAGCTCCATCCCGTCCTCGGGGGACGGGATGTCGGCCAGCATCAGGTGGCAGGTGACGGCGAGGGCCAGCAGTGTCGCCGCGATGGTGGAGCCGATGATGACGTCGAGCCACCGGAAGGCCGCCGACGAGAAGATCGCATCCCGCTCGACCATGGTGAGCAGTCTCCATGCCGCCGCGAGGACGACCTGGACGCATGCCACCCCTGCGATGGCCACCAGCGTGTAGGGCAAGGCGTAGGGGGCGTACGGCGGGAAGCGGTCGACCTCGTCGGCGGCCGTCGTGGGAATGATGACGAGCTGACCGAAGAGGCCGAAGAGGATCGCGGTGGCGATGCCGGCGCGCAGCACGGTGATGAAGAAGCGATGCATGCATCGATAATCGATTGATACCGATCGATATTCAATAGATCTCCGGTCTGGTCAGCGGCGGCTCGGCTCACGGTGCAGGAACTCCAGGCGGTGCTGGGCCAGCTGCAAGTGCCGGGGATCGAGGGCCGGTAGCGTGCGCAGCAGTCGGATGAGGTCGGGGCCCGTTTCGAGGGCCGCGCCCGCGTCCTTGAGCTGCGTCCAGCAGTACAGCGCGCCCGCGGCCGCCGCGTGCACGTCGGCGGCGTCCGGGGCCTGACTGCCCAGACGGGTGCGGACGGCACCGGACCACAGCTGGGTGGCGAGCCGGAAGTCGCCCGCCATCCGGGCCAGATCGGCCCGGATCTCCACCCAGTCCAGCGCCTCGCGCGAGGACGGCCCGTGCGTCTGGTGCACGTACTGCTCCCATGCCTGCGCGAGCAGGGCGGCCTCGGCGTGCCGGCCCGCCGTGGCCAGGGAGTGGATGTGCGGGCGGGGATCGTCGGGCAGGACCGCGGGCGCGGTCTGCTGCGCCGGCTGCGGCGCCTGTGCGCGCCCGCGCTCTTCACCGGGAAGGGGGACGGCCTGACCCGGAACCGACCCGGACGAGCTCGCCATGGCGAGCTCGCGGGCACCGGGAAGGACGAGCGAGCCGGGGGGCAGGGTGGCCGCCCCCACCGCGAGAGCGTGCAACTGGAGGTTGGTGGGGCGGGTGGGGCTGGCCCTCAACTGGTCGATCCAGGCCCGCGTATAGCTGCTCACGACCAGGCCCGCGCCCTGCCAGCCGGGCGGGCAGACGACTCCGTACACCTCTGCCGACGGGGAGGCGGGCAGGCTGCCGTACTGCTGAAGCAGCGGCCAGGCCGCCTTGTCGGCCACGAGGTCGAGGAGGACCGTGGTCAACCCGGCCGGGCGCCCGGCCAGTTCCGTACCGAGCCACTCCCAGGGCAGCGCCGTGTAGCGCACCGAGCCGGCCGTGGTCCCGGCCAGCGCCAGGTGCAGGCGGTTCCCCCGCCGGTCGGCCGTCAGCCGGCCCGAGAGGTACACCAGCAGCGGACCGGACGTGGCAGCGGCCGTACGCAGCCGCATCAGCACCGTGTTCGGATCCCGCGCACCGTCCAGGTACGTCGTGTCGCACGGAACCCCGCTGTTCAGCAGCCCCGACACCGGCACCACACCCAGCGCGGCCACGTTGGCGCTCGGCGCCACCTGTACCCCGCGGCGCCTCACGGCGGCGTCCCCCGCTATGAGGAGCACATGGCCCCGCTGTTCTCCCAGCCCCAAGTTGTGCATGGACAGACGGTACTCACTCCCCCACCTCCCCTAACCACGCGCCCGGGCGGCCAATGGCCCGACGCCGCCGTGCTGCTCGCCGCGGACGACCTCGTGGTCTCGGCGCCGACGGACGGCGCCGAGTGGACCGCCGGGGCGGAGCACGTCGTGCGGTGGTACCTCACCGGTCCCATCGACCCGGTCGACATCCACCTCGTGCAGCGCGACGGCATCTCCACCGTGACCCGCGCCGTCCTCGCCGAAGGGCTGCCCTCGCACGAGACGTCGGTGACGGTGACCGTCCCGGGCGACACCCCCGCGGGCGAGTACATGGTGCTCGTCACCAGCCAGGGTCTGCTCGACGCGTACAGCCGCCCCTTCCGCATCACCCCGGCCTGACCCCGCTCACGCGGACCGATGGGCCGTCACCAGGAGGTACTCCCACTCCATGACGCCGTCGGCGAGGTGCCGCGAGGCCAGGTCGTCGAGGGCCGCGTCGAGTGCGGCCACCCGCTCGGGGTCTTCCGAGACGAAGCGGTACGTGGCGATGGTCGGCCCGTAGCAGGCCTTGAAGTACTCCCGGAACTCCTCCGGCCGCGCGAACCGGTCGACGCGCAACCGCTGCCGGCGGGCGTCGACGTCCGTCACGCCGTCCCCGAGCAGGGCGTGCACGTGCTCCGGGTCTCCCCACAGGGGCGGCGGCTGGACACCGGGCGGCGGCGGAGGGGCGTAGGGGCGCATCGTGGCGAACATCTGCCCGATGAACCCCTCCGGGGTCCAGTTGATCAGGCCGACGGTGCCGCCCGGGCGGCAGACCCGGACCAGTTCGTCGGCGGCCTGCTGGTGGTGCGGGGCGAACATGACGCCGACGCAGGACATCACCGTGTCGAACTCGCCGTCCGCGAAGGGCAGTGCTTCCGCGTCCGCTTCCCTCCAGTCCAGCCGGGCGCCGCTCGTCTCGGCGAGGTGGCGTCCGACCTCCAGGAGCTCGGGCGTGAGGTCGGACGCGACGACGTCGGCGCCGAGGAGGGCGGCCGGGATGGCCGCGTTCCCGGAGCCGGCCGCGACATCGAGGACGCGGTCGCCCTTGCGGACGCCGCATGCCCGTACCAGCTCGCCACCCAGCTCGTGGATCACGCGCGTCGCCACGTCGGGGTAGTCCCCCAGCGCCCACATCGCACGGTGTTTCGCCTTCAGGGCATCGGGGACCGCGTTCTCGTTGCTCATGTCCCTATACCTAACGCCTGACGCCCTCGGCGGCCCCGGGGCAGAGGCCAGGAGGGTGACGGCGGCCGGCGGCCGCGCGAGACGTCCTCCCCTTCCCGGTCCTCCGGACGGCCCAACGCCGGGCCGGATCGGGGACGGGGCGGCAGCCGGACCGCATACGGGCCCGCGACCTGGTGAATCGCCGGCCGGGCGGGCGGAACGGCCAGGGCGGGGGCACGGTCCGTGGGCGGCGGACCGCGTGTCGGCGCGCCGGGTCGGGGCTACGTTCCGATGGCATGAAGCAGATATCAGGCGACCGTCCCTCCGGCCCCTCGCGTCGCGCCCTGCTCACCGCCGGCGCGGGCGCCGCACTCGTGGCGGGCTGCTCCCGCGGGGGCTCGCCCGGCGCCCCGGCCGCCGCCACCCCCAGCGCCAGCGGCTCCGCCACGCCCAGTACCGCCGCGGACGGCATCACACCGGGCGTGATGACGCTGTTCAAGGACCCGGAGTACAACTTCAACGGGCTCCTCGCGCTCGGCGCCTCCGGCGCGGGCGCCGCCGAAGTCGGCGAGGTGCTGACCGCCGTCAACGCCATCAACCGTGACGGGCTGTCCTCGCAAACGTTCGTCGAGACCTTCCGCACCCTGGGTGACCAGCTCCTCAAGGCCCCGCCCGGCGCCCCGGCCGACGACCAGACGAAGCGGTTCCGGGCGCTGCGCGCCGCCCAGTACTACGGCCAGGCCCTGTTCTTCGTCCTCGGATCCGACGACCCCGGCAGCGAGGAGCAGCTCTACCGGTCCGGCCGCGCGGCCTGGGACGCCTTCTGCGACCTGTGCGATCCCGTCCCCGTCAAGGCCACCGTCCCGTACGGCACGACGCCGCTGCCGGTGTGGTTCTTCCGGCCCGACACCTCGAACACCCGCCGCCCCACCGTGATCCTGACCAACGGCAGCGACGGGCAGAACGTCGACATGTGGACGTACGGGGTTCCCGCCGCGCTGGAGCGCGGCTGGAACGCGCTCGTCTACGACGGGCCGGGGCAGGGCCAACTGCTCTTCGTCGACCGGATCGTGTTCACGCCCACCTGGGAGAAGGTCGTCACGCCCCTCGTGGACTGGCTGACGGCCCGCTCCGAGGTGGACCCGGCCAGGATCGCCCTGACGGGTCTGAGCATGGCGGGGGACCTCGCGCCCCGGGCCGCGGCGTTCGAGAGCCGGATCGCCGCGCTCGTGGCGATGCCGGGGTGCGTGGAACCGTGGCTGGGCTTCCCGCCCGAGATCCGCAAGATCCTCACGCCCGACAAGCAGGAGACGAACGACATCTGGAACAACGAGGTCGTCCCGGAACTGCCGCCCGAGGCCGCCGCCGTGATGAAGAAGCGCTTCGAGCCGTTCTCCATCCCCGCGATGCTCGACGCCCGCCAGGGCAAGCTGTTCACCGACTTCTACACGCCCGCCACCCGCATTCAGGCCCTGTCCATCACCGATGTCGTCGGCCGCATCAAGGCGCCCACCCTGGTGCTGGACTACGAGGGCGAGCAGTTCTACCCCGGCCAGCCGCGGCGGATGTACGACGCGCTCACCTCGCCCAAGGACTTCCTGCGGCTGACGGCGGCGCAGGGCGCGCAGCTGCACTGCTCCCCCATGGCCCCGCAGCTGCACTGCGAGGTCGTCTTCGACTGGCTGCAGGACACGTTGCCGGGCAGCTGACGCGGCGTGCACCGGCCCAAGACGCCGACACCTGCACCGGCGGCCACGCCGGGGCCCGCGTGTATCGCGTACGTATCGAAAATCGCATACGCCACCGCAACGGCCCTCCGCCTTCCATGGCCGTATGAACCACAACGCATCACCGCCCCCACCGCTCCGCCGCGCGCTGCGGATCGTGCTCATCGGCCTGGCGGTCCTCGGGATCGCCGGCGCCGGGTTCGTCCTGCGAGGGCCGCTCATGATGTCCGCGCCGGCGTGCATGGCCGGGCGGTGGCACGGCTGCTTCGACACCTTCAACGGTGTGGTGCTCATGACGCTGGTCGCGCTGCCGCTGGCCGTCCTGGTGGCGTGGGCCCTGGCGCACCGCCGGCGCGCCGCGGGCGTCGCATCGCCGTGGCGGCTGTCGCTGGCCGAGGTGGGCATGGTCCACGGGACGGTGCCGTTCGTCTGGATGACCATGATGCCGGGCTCCGGGGCCGGCATCGTGCCCGGCCGGGTGAGCCGGCGGTACGAGCGTCCTGCGGGTCGAGAACACGCGCCGACGGCTCCCACCCGAACTCGTCCCGACCCTCACCGAACCCTTCCGGCGCGCAACGGACCGCGTACGCACCGACGAACACGCCGGCGTCGGTCTCGGACTGGCCATCGTGCACAGCATTGTCCGCGCCCACGACGGCAGCCTCGACCTCGTCCCCCGCCCCGCCGGCGGCCTCGTCGTCACGGTCCGGCTTCCCGGCACACCGTAGGCATCCAGGCATCCCCGTCGCCCAGTGGCACTTTCCGGACGTTCCTGCCGTCAGGGCCCGCCTCGGTGACAGGGGGCCGGTGTTCGGGGCAGGCGAGGCAGTGACCGCACCGTGCCGGTCGTACGACACGCGAACAGGGAGGAACAGCCATGCTGATCACGGTCACCCGTTCCGGAGGCCTGGCCGGCTTCGAGAAGCTCCGCGCGCTCGACACCTCGGGCCGTGCGGACACGGCGGAGCTGGAGGAACTCGCGCAGCGGGCCGTCGCCCCGGTGGCCGACGGTTTCCACTACCGGATCACCGTCGACGACGAGGTGCTCGACGTTCAGGACCCGTGTCTGTCCGACGCCCAGCGCGCGCTGATCCGCACGGTGCTCGGCGAAGGCGCCTGACGACCGGCGGCCCGCACGGTATCGCCTGGCACCGCGCGACAGCCGCGACGCTCCGTCAGGAAGGGTCGGCAGGGCCGTCGGCGAGGGCGGTGGCCACGTCGGGGTGGAGGGGGAAGACCTGGTCGAGGCCCACGATGCGCAGGATGCGGAGCGTGTTGTCGGGGACCCCGGCCAGGGCCATGTCCGCTCCGGCGGCCACGGCGAGGTTGCGGGCGACGATGAGTACGGTGATGCCGCTCGAGTCGCAGAACCGTATGCGGGAGAGGTCCATGACGAGCCGTTGGCCCGGTCGCAGGGTCAGGGCCTCCAGTGCCTGACGGAGGCGGGGGGCCTGGTCGTAGTCGAGGTCGCCCGCGAGTCCCAGTACGGGACCGGTCTCGGCGTCTCGGATGGTGATCGTCAAGGCGTTCATGTCAGATCGTGCTCTCGTCGTGCTCTCGCGAGGCGGGAAGGGGACGGGGTACGCCGAGGGCGAGGAGGGCGGTGTCGTCGTTCAGTCCCTCTCCGAAGCCGTCCAGGAGTGCGGTGAGGGCGGTGATCAGCCGGTGCGGCCCGCCGTGGCCGTGGCGGGCGGCGAAGGCGCGCAGGGCGTCTTCCCCGTAGAGCTCGCGGCGCGTGCCGGTGCGGGCCTCGGTGAGGCCGTCGGTGTAGAGCAGGAGGGTGTCGCCGGGGCCGAGCGTGGTCTCGGCGGAGGTGAACCGGGGCTCGGGCAGGATGCCGATGAGCAGGCCGCCGGGGGTGGGAAGGTAGTCGGCCCGCCCCTCGGCGCGCAGGACCAGGGCGGGGGGATGGCCGCCGGACGCGATGCGGACGGCCGTCGTACCGCCATTGCCGTCCGGTTCCATCACGCCGAAGATCGCGGTGCAGTAGCGCGGGTCCTCACCCGTGAACCGCTCGTGGAGCACGGTGTTCAGGGTGGTCAGGGCGGCCGCGGGGTCGGGATCGTGGAGGGCCGCGGCGCGCAGGGTGTAGCGGGTCAGCGAGGTCACGGCGGCGGCCTGGGGGCCTTTGCCGCAGACGTCTCCGAGGAAGAACGCCCAGCGCTTGTCGTCCAGCGGGAACAGGTCGTAGAAGTCTCCGCCGAGCCTGTCGACGGAGGCCGTGTGGTAGTACGAGGCGGCCTCCATGCCCGGCACCGCGGGCAGGGTGGCGGGCAGCAGGCTCTGCTGCAGTACGGCGAGTGCCTCGCGCAGCCGTTCCCGGTCGGCCACGGCCTCGCGCCGTGCCTCTTCCGCCGCCTTGCGTTCGCGGAGCAGTTCGTTCTCGTAGGCGCGGCGCTGCCGGGCGTCGAAGACGGTGGTGCGGATCAGCATGGGCTCGCCGTCGGCGCTCGTCTTCACCGTGGCGGAGACCAGGACGGGAAGCCGTCTGCCGTCGGACGCCCTGAGCTCCAACGCGATCTCGCCGATCTTTCCCTGTAGGCGCAGCAGCGGCGCGAAATGCGTCTCGTGGTAGAGCTTGCCGCCGACGCTCAGCAGGTCGGTGAAGCGTTTGCGGCCCACGACGGCCTCGCGCGTGAGGCCGAGCCAGTCCAGGAGCGTCCCGTTGACCTTGGCGATGGTGCCGTCCATCAGGGTGGACAGGTAGCCGCAGGGCGCCGACTCGTAAAGTTCCTCGGCGGTGTCCTCCAGCAGGATGGAGAACGCGGCGTCGGTCGCCTCCTTCTCACCCTCCGGGTGCTCCGGGTTCTGGGCGGTGCGGCACATCACCGCGGGTTCCGGACGAACGCCCTGATGGCCGAGGTGGTGGCCTCGGGGGCGCTCAGCTGGGGGCAATGGCCCGTCGCGTCAAGGGTGATCAGGCGGCTGCCGGGGATGGCCGCGTGAACGTACGCGCCGACCTCTCGCGGTGCGATCACGTCCTGCGTGCATTCGAGCACCAGCGTCGGCACGCCCACCGACTTCAGGTCGCCGCGGCTGTCGGAGAGGAACGTGGTGCGGGCGAACACGCGGGCCTTGGCCGGATCGGTGGCGCAGAAGCTGTTGGTCAGCTCCTCGCCCAGTTCCGGCCGCTCCGGGTTGCCCATGATCACCGGCGCCATGGCGGCCGACCAGCCGAGGTAGTTGGACTCGAGCGACTCCAGCAACTCGTCGATGTCCTCGGCGCTGAAGCCGCCCCGGTAGGCGCCGTCGTCGATGTAGCAGGGTGAAGGGCCGACCATGACCAGGGAGGAGAGCCGCTCGGGGGCGTCGGCGGCCGCCAGGACTCCGACCATCGCGCTGACCGAATGCCCGACGAAGACCACGTCCCGCAGGTCGAGGGCCTCGCAGACCTCAGTCACGTCGCGGGCGTAGCCGTCCAGCGAGGCCTACCGCTCGTCGCTCCAGGCGAACGGCTCGGAGCCGCCCGAGCCCACGTAGTCGAACAGGACCACCTGGAATTCCTCGGCCAGGGCGGGTTCGACGAGCCGCCACATGTTCTGATCGCAGCCGAACCCGTGCGCCAGCATGACCACGGGTCTGCCGGATGACCCGCTGACCTTCACGTTGTTCCTGCGGAGTACGTCCATCCGGACATCCTGTCATCCACCGCAGGCGCGGTGCCGGCATCCCGCCGGCCGTGCCCGGGTGCGGCCGGGGTGTGAATAGGGTGACCCCATGTCTGTCACATTGAGCTCCGCACGAGCCGCTGCCGCACTGCGTACGTCGGCACGGGTCTCCGCCGAGGTGCTGGTGGTCCTGGTCATGGCGGCGGCGGCCCTGTGGGTTCTGGGCCGGATGTGGTCGGTCGTCTGGCCGCTCATAGTCGCCCTGTTCCTCACCACACTGACCTGGCCCCTGGCCGCGTACCTGCGCCGGCGCGGGTGGCGGCCCGCCCTGGCCGCCTCCGTGGTAACCGTCCTTTTCCTCTTGGTCAGCGCGGGCATCGTGGCACTGATCGCCGTGCCCGTGGCGTCCCAGTCGGGCGAACTGGTCGACGGTGTCTCCGCGGGCATCCAACGGCTGCGCGAGTGGGCGGCCGGTCCTCCCCTGAACATCGGCGACGACCAGATCTCGGGCGCCTTCGACGCCGCGATGGCCCGTCTCCAGAACAGCGTCGGCAGCGCGGTCTCCACCGTCGCCACCGGGGTGAGCACCGTCTTCAACGGCCTGATCACCGCCGTGCTGGCGCTGTTCCTGATGTTCTTCTTCCTCAAGGACGGCCCCCGCTTCCTGCCGTGGCTCACCCGCCAGCTCCCCGGCCGGCTCGCCACCGACATCCCGGTCGTGGCCGCGCGCAGCTGGCAGACCCTGGGCTCGTTCGTCCGCTCACAGGCCTTCGTGGGCCTCCTCGACGCCGTGTTCATCGGCCTGGGCCTGTGGATCGTGGGCGTACCCCTCGTGCTGCCGCTGGCGGTTCTGACCTTCGTCTCGGCGTTCGTGCCGATCGTGGGAGCCCTGTTCGCCGGTCTGGTGGCGGTGCTCATCGCGCTGGTGTCGAACGGTCTGACGGACGCGCTGATCGTGCTGGCGATCATCGTGGCGGTGCAGCAGCTCGAAGGCAACGTGTTCCAGCCCATGATCCAGAGCCGCGGTCTCGGTCTCCACGCGGCGGTGATCCTGCTGGCGGTCACGCTGGGCGGCAGCCTGGCCGGCGTCGTGGGCAGCCTGTTGGCCGTACCGGCGGCCGCGCTGGTCGCCGTCTTCTGGAACTACCTGCGCGAGCAGATCAGCGAACCACCACAGGAGCCGGAGGCCGGCGAACCACTGCCCGCGGCTCCCGTCCCGTCCTAGGCGGTCCCAACGAGCCGTTCAGGAACTGATGGTCTCCCGGACCGAGCCGGTGCTGGAGCCGCTTCTGTCACCCAGGAAGCAGGTGACCTCGCGGTCTCCACGGCCCCAGGTGTCCTCGGACGGGAAGTAGATGAAGATCTCCAGGTTGTCCGGAAGGGTCGCGGACGGGCCCACGTAGTCGGTGAGCACCGTGCCCGAGCACCGTTCCTCGGTGGTCGCCGTGACCGCCTCCTTGCCCGGGTACGGTCCGTCGTCCAGGTCGAAGACGGCGTACGTCTCCCCCTCGTGCGGCTGGTCGCAGGGCAGGACGGTGACCGTGAAGGGAGCGTCCACACCGGCCTCGTCCTGGAACCCCGCCAAGTCGTTGTCCGTGTTGAAGCAGTCCCCCGTCCGGAGGTCCTCGATCGCGCTGGAGCCCTCCTCGGTGACCTGGCCGGTGGTGTCGCGCTTCGGCTCGTCGTCCAGCGCGGAGAATCCGAAGACCACCGCGAGGGCGTAGAGCACGAGGGTCGCGCAGTGGATGACGATCGCGGCGATGGCGAAACCCCTGCCCCTCTGGTGCCGCGCGCGGATCTGGTGGAGGGCGATGATGCCGAGGATCAGCGGGACCAGGGGGATCGCGCAGAGGACCGACATGATGAAGGCCACGATGGCCAGCGTGTTGGTCTTCTCCGACTGATCCGGTGGCGCGTACCAGCCCGTCGGGCCACCGTAGGGCCCGGGGGGCTGTCCTGGCGGCGGCGGGTACTGACCGGGCGGGGGCGGCGGCGGGTACTGACCAGGTGGTGGGGGTGGCGGCGGCGGGTACTGACCGGGTGGGGGCGGGGGCGGTTGCTGGCCGGGCGGTCCGTGCGGCCCCCAGCCCGGCTTCGGCTCGGGGGACGACGGTGGCGGCGGGGGTGGGAAGGTCATGCGCGTGACGCTCCTTGCACAGAGGAACGTGAAACTCGACCTCGTGCCTTCGGCCGGCGGCGTGCATGTCGTCCACACCGACGACGCCTGCCTGCCGATGGTGCTCTGATCTCCACGCTACGCCCCGGAGCCGGAGGCGTCCTGCCGGAGCCGCTCGCCCTGTTGGCTCGCCGTCGACGCGGCACGTCGGGCGGGCGGCGGTCAGGAGAGCAAGTCGATCTGCCGGCCGATGTCGTGCTGCTCCGCCCGTCGGTACGCGGTCCACGCCACGGCGAGGTCCTGCCAGGGAAGTCCGACGGGCGCGTAGACGGAGCGGGCCGTCGCGCTGGTGCGTCCCGGGTGCTCGCCGCGCAGCACCTCGCCGAGTGTGGCGTGGGCCGCCGAGGCCGGGAGGCCGGCGGCCGCCGGCGCGCCCATGGCCGCGGCGAGTTCCCGGTCGTCGACGACGAGGAGTGCGGACTCCAGTACGTCGGCGGAGAGTTCCTGCTTGCCCGGCTCGTCGGCTCCCAGGCTCGTGAGGTGCTGCCCCGGCCGCGTGTCCGCGAGCCGGAGTACCGGTGAGCGTGACCAGGTGGCGAGCAGGACGATGTGCGCGGCCGCGGCGACCGCCGTGGCGGACGGCAGGGGGCGGCCGCCGTGGCGTGCGGCGAAGGCGTCGGCGCGATCCGGATCCGCGTCGTGGACGACCAGGTCGCGGTGCCGGCGCAGGGTGCTCAGGCCTTGCACCATGAGCTCGGCCTGTGCGCCCGCGCCGATCACTCCGAGCACCTCGCCTTCCGCGGAGGCGGGGCCTGCCAGAAGGTCCGTTCCGAGGGCCGCGGCCAGTCCGGTGCGCCACGCGGTGACGGTCGCGGAATCCATCAGCGCGAGCAGCTCCCCGTCGTGCCCGCTGTGCAGGCAGATCACACCCCGCAGAGCCGGCCGGGCTGCCGGGAACTTGGCGTTGACCTTCACCGTGTACGCGTCGATCCCGGGCAGTACACCGGGGATCAGGGCCGTGGCCGTACCGGGAAAGGGCAGGTCGGTGCGGATCCGCTGCCCGGCGACCGGGGAGGCGACGGCACGGAAGCCGTCGCGCAGGGCGGCCATGCAGGACACCGGGTCGAGCACGGCTTCGAGGTCGCTTCGGGTCAGTAGACGGGTCACCCACCCATGATCTCTCAGGGCGGAGACCCGTTGGTATGGTGCGCCGATGCCAGCGGCCAAGAAGTTCCAAGTCACCTTTGACTGCGCGGAACCGGAGCGCCTCGCCGCACTCGAGGCGGAGTGCATCGCGGGCAACGAGTTCTGCATCGACTGAGCGTGCTCCGCGTTGTGCGGGCCGGCGCCGCGGCCGTACGCGCGGCCGCCCCCGCCCGGGGAAGGGGCGGGGGCGGACGCGCGGGGCGGACGGCCTGCGAGGTGGGGTCAGAACGCGAAGACGGCGTTTCCGTTGAGGGTCGCCGACATGGTGCACGCGTTGCCGAAGGTGTGCTTCCAGGAGATGCGGTTGCCCTGCCAGACGCCGTCCGCGGTGACGGTGACTGGGGCGTAGTGCATCGGACAGGCGCGGTTCGTGTCCGGGGCGGCCAGGAGGGTGTCGAGGCTGCCGGCGGTGGCGGCGAGGGCCGCACAGGCCGCGGTGGGGTCGGGGTGGGTTCCCTGGGCGGTCGGGGCGCAGCTGAGGGTCGACGCCCGCGCGACGGTCTGCGCGTCCTCGCCCTGAGCGACGGTCAGGACCACGGCGGAGGGGGCGTACAGGCTGGCGGGCTGTGCCTCCGCGATGCCGGTGGCACCGGCCAGGGTCAGAAGGGCGACGGCGGAGACGGCAGCGATGCGGTGACGCACGACAGAACTCTCTTTCAATTCGAAGGGATGATGCAGCTGTTGACTGCGATTCATCGACCGGACGCTGCCGAGTCTGTCGGGTGCGAAGGGCGCACGCACATCGAACACCGATTTACAGACATCTCGTTCGATTATCGGCGACCGAATGGTCGTTCTGGCAGCTCGGACCGGGGATGCACCCCTTCGCGATCGTGCGAAAGCGGAGGGTTACGCCCGACGGGGCAGCCGTATGCAGGCCGTTGACCTGCTGTCGGCCGAGCGCTGTTCATCGAACGTCCACCCAGGCTGACCGGATAGTGCCGGTGCGCGTCCCGCGAAAACCGGGTGCGGCCGCTCGACCCGCCCTGGGATCATCCCGGGATGGTCCACCGACTCGAACCCCTGGTCATCCGGCACACCCATCGCATCCCCGCCCCCGCGGGACCCGTCGGGGAAGGCGCCGTCGCGGCGCAGCAGTTCGACGCCGCGCTGATGTCCGCGGGCTTCAAGCTCTCCGCCGAGCTGCTCGCGCACCTGTCGGGGCTCTGCGAGGGCGCGGTCGTCGAGACCGCCGTACGGACGCTGGGAACCGTACGGGAGATGGCCGGCGACCACGTCCGGCACAACGTGTACTTCATCGACTTCCCCGCCAACGTGCCGGACACCTTCGGCTTCTGGATGAGCTGCATCGCCGACGCCCTCGCCGACGAGGAGACGCGCGCGAGCACGCTGGACCAGCTGAGCACCGGTCTGGTGAACTTGCTCACCCTCCCCTCGTACGGGAACTACCGGCACACCTACGCCGAGATGCTCGCCCACCACGACGAGCTGATCGCCGCGGCCGGAGACCGTATGACGGTCCTTCACCTGGGCGGCGCCCTCGACGACGAGATCGGCGCCCTCTACCTGGCGCTGGCCGGCAGCACCACCCCGCTCGGCGAGGACGGCCTGCGCGACCTGCGGGACCTCGCCGGCCACTGCGCCGACGGGCCGCAGCCCGCCGAGATCCCCGTACGGGAGAACCGCGCCGTGGTCAACCAGGCCCGCCTGATGGCCGGTGCGGGTCTGCTGCTGGACACGGTCACCGATGTGCTCCGCCTGGCCTGCGCGCTCGTGGGCGGCGACGTGACCCTGCAGGAGCCGACGCGGCTGCGCACCCTGCCCCGGTCGGTGCGCCGGGCGCTGCTCGCGGGCCTCGACGCGGTCGTCGCCGAGGCGCCGGCCAAGCTCGCCGACGTCCACGCCCACCGCGAGATGTGGAAGCGGCTCGGCGAGCGGCTGCACCCGCACGAGTACCCGCAGTGGCCCCACGCGGCCGAGGTGTTCGCCGTCGCCCGCGGTGAGAAGACGGCCCGCTCCCTGGACAGCCGGGTCGAGGAGCTGCTCGCCCGGGGCGAGACCACCGCGGCCGTCGAACTGTTGAAGGCCGCTCCCGGCAAGCTCTTCCGCGCCCTGGACCAGCTGCTGCGCGACTCGATCACGCAGCACGAGCGCGACATCGTGGTGGCCGCCGCCGAGCAGGTCGTGGCCGGCGTCTCCGGCCGGGTCGTGCTGTCGGTGCGCCAGCACCTGCACAACCGCGAGCACGAGACCGGCGAGCAGCGCGTGTTCGTCAACCGCCACGGCCGGGCCTGGGTCACCGACGACGTCCGCCGACCGGTGTTCGCGCCCGAGCGCAGGCGGCTGATCGCCGCGCTCGACGCGGAGCTGCGCCGCCGGATGCCCACCGCGGACCACCTGCTCATCGACCCGGACGTGCTGGACGTGGCGCTGCCGCTCAGCGGCAAGGCCACCGCGTCCGGGCTCGGGGTGCTGCCGCGCGGCTCGGTGTCCCGCGTCGACGGAGACCTGCTGCGCTTCTTCGTGTACTGGAAGCAGAGCGAGCGCTCCACGGACTACGACCTGTCGGCTGCGCTCCTGAACGCCGACTACTCCACCGCCTCCTGGCTGTCGTACACCAACCTGAGCGGGGTCGGGGGCGAGCACTCCGGCGACATCACCGACGCCCCGGACGGGGCTTCGGAGTTCATCAACCTGCGGCTGGACGCCGTACGCGCCGCTTGCATCGTCCCGCAGGTCAACCTCTACTCCGGGGAGGGCTTCGAGGAGGTCGAGGAGTCCTTCTTCGGGTTCATGCTGCGCGAGGGCGAGCAGCAGGGACGCCCGTTCGAGCCGCGCACGGTACGGATGAAGTCCGAACTGCGCGGTCCCGGCCGGGTCGCCCTGCCGCTGGTCTTCCTGCGCGCGTCCGACGGCCGGTGGCGCGCCAAGTGGCTGCACCTCTACCTGAAGGGGACCCCGTCGTCGAACACGGTCGAGGGCAACCGGGCGACCGTCGCGACGCTGCTGCGCGGCATCGTCGAGCGCGAGCAGCTCACCGTGCGCCACCTCACCGAGCTGATGACCGGCAGCACGACGACGGTCACCCTGTGGGACGGCAAGACGCCCCCGGCCGGGCCCGTCACCTACATCGGCCTGGAGCGCCCCGCCGGGCTGCACCCGCGGTCCCGGATCGTCACTCCCGAAAACCTGCGTGACCTGATCCCCGCCTGACTGTTAACGTCAATGCCGTTGATTTAGGGGTCTGGTGGGGGTGCGACGGCCGCGATGACCTGCAGTGTTTCTGCCGGTCGACGGGTTGGCTGTGGTGGTCGTGGC
>NZ_JBHXNP010000046.1:0-66875 GCF_042719495.1 Streptomyces sp. NPDC058525 | reverse complement strand
GGGTTGGGGGCGCTCTGCGCGGCGCGGGGGGGGGCGGGGGGTCTGGTTCGTGGGGGGGGGCTCCCGCCCCCCCGCGCCCCCCCCCCCCCCCCACCCCGAGGAGGTCTGCCCGTGTGGGCCGGGCCGCTGCGTCAGCGGTTGACGCAGGCGTTGCCGAACGCGGGGTTCAGCAGGCCGATCACGCTGACGTTGTTGCCGCAGACGTTGACCGGGATGTTGACGGGCACCTGGACGGCGTTGCCGGACAGGACGCCGGGGGAGTTCGCGGTCCTGCCCGCGGCGCCGGCGTCGGCCAGGGCGGGGGAGGCGGCACCGGCGGCCATCAGGACCCCGGCGGCCAGCACCACTGCCTTCTTGTGCTTCATCTTCTTTTTGATCCTTCCCGCAGAGGTCTATCCGCTGCAGAAATATCAACGAGTGGTCGAAGCAAAAGAAACCGTGTGTTTTCCGTGGTGCTCCGTGAATTTACCCCGATGGTGCGGGGAATTCGATAAGCCGCTGAATGCGCGCCCCCATTCGCGCATTCACGCGGCGAGGCCGCCGCGACCCGAAGGTGCGGCGGCCTCGCTGGGATCCTCGGTCAGCTGCCGGAGGAGACGTTGCCGGAGAGGATCGGGATGTTGTCCAGGATGTGCGAGAGCGGCTCGTCACCCTTGGCCTGGGTGGAGTTCTCGGTGCACTGCTGGTTCATCGGGTTGGACAGGATCGGGATGTCCTGGACGCCGACGTTGACCAGGGCCAGCACGGACTGGACGTTGGCCTTGGCGGGCAGGGCGATGCAGGGCTTGTTGAAGGAGCCCTGGATCAGCGCCATCTGCGGGCTCATGTTGCCGTAGGTGGCCTGGTTGCCGTAGATCTGCGAAGCGCCGTTGCCGTTCACGGTGTTGATGCCGTTGTCGTTCCCGATGGCCATCGCCTGCGGCGCCATGGCGGCACCCATGCCCACGACCGAAGCGGCAACCGCCGCCGTGGCCATCATCTTCTTGATCATTGTCGTCCCTTTTTTGCAGGATTGCCCGGTACTGGAGCATCCGGAACAACGGCCCGGCCCGCCCCGGGGTTGCGTGGCTTCACCCGGATGCCGCCGTTTCGCACGCCGCGGTTGACGCTCAGGCGTTCCCGCCTTTTCGGTTCGAACAATGGTGCAAGCCATAACGACCCGCCCACTTCAAGGGTGCGTGGCATCGCCCAAAAGGCCGTACGAGCGAGTCCGACGTGATTTCCAGCCCGATTTCTGACAAAGTGCACTCCTGTTTTGTCCCCTTGATCGAAAATGGAGACGGGGTCATGGGTTCCTCCCGCAGAATCCTCGGCACACTCGGTCTGCTGTCCTGCCTCACCCTTTCCGTGTTCGTCCCCGCCGCGCAGGCTTCCCCCGCTCCGCAAGCCCCCGCTCCCCGCGAGATGCCCCGACTTCCGTTCACGCAGCGTTATCAGGCCGTGCAGCACGGCGGGCTGGTGCGCGCCTCCAACTCCGGCATCAGCTGCCGCCGGGAGGAGTCCCCGCAGGCCGAGCCGTGCGCCGAGGTCAAGAGGGGCGCGGCGGGGGTCAACGGCGACTTCGAGATGTTCTACAGCGAGGTCGACAAGGACCCGGACACCTACAACTCCACCCGGGCCGAGCTCAAGGTCCCGCAGGGCGCGAAGGTCTCGTACGCCCGTCTCTACTGGGGCGGGAACCTGCGGGTGGGCGAGCAGAAGCCGCCGGAGGACAACGGCCGGGTGCTGGTCGCCGAGCCGGGCGGCGCGTACAAGGAGGTCCTGGCCGACACGGTGATGGGCCACCGCACGGACGCGGGCAGCGACGCCTACCAGGCCTCGGCCGACGTGACCCCGCTGGTGCGAAAGGGCGGCGCCGGGATGTGGACGGTGGCGCAGCTCAACATCGCGATGGGCCATTCCGAGGCGGGTGCCTGGGGCGGCTGGACGCTGGTCGTCGCGTACGAGCACCCGCAGGAGCCGGTGCGCCGGATCTCGGTGTGGGACGGGTTCGAATCGCTCGCCGCGCGCCCGGGGTCCGGTGACGGGGTGGTCGAGGTGGACGGTCTGGACGTGCCGGCCGGGGCCTCCGGGCGGGTCGGGGTGGTCGCGTACGACGGGGACCGGGGCACCTTGGAGGACTCACTCACCGTGACGGCCGACAGTGGCCGCCGGGTGAGCCTCAGCGATCCAGAAAATCCTTTTAATGATGTTATGAATTCCACGATCACGGAATTCGGACAGCAGACGTTCGCGCGACAGCCTGATTATGTGAACAATCTTGGCTATGACGCGGACGTGTTCGACCTGAGTCCCGCCCTGTCCGGTGGTGCCCGCAGTCTGAGTTTCAGGTTCACGGGCGAAAGTCAGGGCCATTTCCTCGGTGTGCTCTTCGTTCAGACAGACGCGCGCCGCTGAACGCAGGAGACCACTCCACGTGCCCACACAGCCATGGGCGGCACAGCCCACGACCGTCCTCCACCTGGCCCAGCCCGTAGACGGCGGTGTCGCACGCGTCGTCACCGACCTCGTGCGCGCCCAGAGCGCCGCGGGCCTGCGCGCCGTCGTCGGCTGCCCGCGCGGCGGAACGCTCGCCGACGCCGCCCGGGAAGCCGGAGCCGAGGTGCTCACCTGGCGGGCCGGGCGCGCCCCCGGACCCGCCCTGCCCGCCGAAGTGCTCGGCGCCCGGCGGCTGCTGCGACGCGTCCGGCCCGACCTGCTGCACGCCCACAGCGCCAAGGCCGGACTCGCCGGGCGGCTCGCCGCCCGCGGCGCCCTCCCCACCGTCTTCCAGCCGCACGCCTGGTCCTTCGACGCCGTCGGCGGGGCCACTGGCGCACTCGCGCTGCGCTGGGAGAGGTACGGGGCCCGGTGGGCCGACCGGGTGCTCTGCGTCAGCGAGGCCGAACGCCGCGCGGGCGAGGCCGAGGGGATCGCCGCCCGCTGGTCCGTCGTCCGCAACGGCGTCGACCTCGACCACTTCCGGCCCGGCGGCCCCGACCCCGACCAGGACAAGGCCCTGGCCCGCGCCGGGCTGCCGCTGCCCGCCGCCTTCCGGGGTGACGGGCCGCTCGCCGTCTGCGTCGGACGGCTCTGCCCGCAGAAGGGCCAGGACATCCTGCTGCGGGCCTGGCCCGAGCTGCTCGGCACCGTCCCCGGAGCCCGCCTCGCCCTCGTCGGCGACGGCCCCGACACCGAACGGCTGCGCCGCACCGCCCCCTCCGGAGTGCTCTTCGCAGGCGCCGCCCCGGACATCCGACCGTGGCTTCGGGCCGCCGATCTCGTTGTACTGCCGTCGCGGTGGGAAGGCATGGCGCTCGCCCCGCTCGAAGCCATGGCCTGCGGCCGCCCGGTCCTGGTCTCCGACGTCAGCGGTGCCCGGGAGAGCCTGCCGCCCGGCCAGGGACGGCTCTGCCTGGTACCGCCGGAGGACCCGACGGCGCTGGCCAAGGCCCTGGGACGGCTGCTGGCCGAACCGCGGCTGCTCGCCGAACTCGGAGAGCAGGCCCGGCAGCACGCCCGGACCGACTTCGACGTGCGGCGGACCACGGACGCGGTCACCGGCCTGTACCACGAACTGCTGGGCAGGCCCCGGCCCTTGAACCAGGAGCGCATCAGCCGATGACGATGGACAGCGCACCCGCCCGGCACACCGGGCAGGGCGGCACGGGGCCCGCCGGCAGTGCCGGCATCACTGCCGTACGCCGTGCCGCGACCGCCATCCACCCGCCGCGCGGGCCCAGGGCCGGCCAGGCCCGGCCCGCCGTACGCCCGCAGCGGGTCCGCCGCCGCGACGGCGTACTCCCGCTGCTCACCGCCGACGCGCTGGCCGCCGTACTGACCGCGGCGGCGCTGTCCGCGACCGCCCTGCCCGCGGCCGCCCTGCCGGCCCTGGCGGGCGCGCCGCTCGCCGTCCTGCTCGCCGGGCTGCACGCGCAGGCCGGGCTCTACCGGCCGCGGCTCGCGCCCTCCGCGCTCCTCGAACTGCCCACGCTGGCCGGCCGGTCCGCCGTCCTGTGGTGCGGCGCGGCCACCGTCGTCGCCGCGGTCGAGCCCGGCCGGGCGCTGGGCTGGAGCGCGCTGCTCACGGCCGTCTGCCTGCAGGTCGTCCTGGCGTGCGCGGGACGCGGGTTCGTCAACCAGCTCCGCCGCCGCACCCGCGTGCGACGGCCCGCCTCCGCCCTCGTCGTCGGACCCGGCGGCGGAGCGGCCGCGGTGGCCGCGGCCCTGCACGGCCGGCCCGAGTACGGTCTGCGCCCGGTCGGGCTCGCCGACACCGGGACCGCCGCCGAGGCCGACACCGGCACGCTGCCGGTGCTCGCCACCCACGAGGACATCCGGCGCGCGGTCATCCAGAAC
The DNA here is from genome assembly GCF_042719495.1 of Streptomyces sp. NPDC058525. Lineage (NCBI taxonomy): Bacteria > Bacillati > Actinomycetota > Actinomycetes > Kitasatosporales > Streptomycetaceae > Streptomyces > Streptomyces sp. NPDC058525. The sequence continues at coordinate 62,537 of NZ_JBHXNP010000046.1, read as the reverse complement.
TCCGTGCGCCACGCCGTGTTCACCCGCCCGCCCGAGGCCGACGAGCGCACCGCCTCCCTGGTCCGCCTCTTCCACGACCACGGCTGCCGGCTCTGGCTCGCCGACCCGGCCGGTACCGCCAAGGTCACGGGGATGCGGGTGGTGCACCCCGCCGACCAGCTGTGGGGATACGCCGTCCAGCCCCTGCTGCCCCGCCCCGCGCGGCCGCTGGAGCGCTGGGTCAAGCGCGGCCTCGACGCCGTCCTCGCGCTCGTCGCGCTGGTGGCCGCCGCGCCCGTGATGGCCGCCTGCGCGCTCGCCGTACGGCTGTGCGACGGGCCGGGGGTGATCTTCCGGCAGGAGCGGGTCGGCCTGTACGGGCGCCCGTTCACCCTGCTGAAGTTCCGTACGCTGCGCGCCGACGAGCACGAGTCCGCCACCCGCTGGACGGTCGCGGGCGACCGGCGGATGAGCCCGGTCGGCTCCTTCCTGCGCAAGTCCTCGCTGGACGAGCTGCCGCAGCTGTGGAACGTCGTGCGGGGGGACATGAGCCTGGTCGGACCGCGCCCCGAGCGGCCCTTCTTCGTCGCCAAGTTCTCCACCGTCCACCCCGGTTACGAGGCCCGGCACCGGATGCCCGTCGGCATCACCGGCCTGGCCCAGATCAACGGCCTGCGCGGGGACACCTCCATCGAGGACCGGGCCCGGTTCGACAACCACTACATCGACACCTGGTCGCTGTGGCAGGACCTGTGGATCCTGGCCCGCACCGCGGCCTCCTTCTTCCGCTTCCGGCTGGGGGGCAGCTGATGAGCCTGGCGGTATCCCTGAACGGAGTCCGGCCCGACGTGCCGGGGCTGCTGCGGCGGCACTGGCCGCTGCTGCCGCTCGCCGCGACCGTGCTGTTCCTGCTGGCCCCGCTCCCGGCGGGCGACGCGACGGCCTCGGGGAAGGTCGGCCCGGCCGACGCGGCCTCGCTGCTGCTGGTCCTCGTCTGCGCCGTGCAGGCGCTGCGCGGGCGGGCGCGGCGGCTGACCCCGCTGGGCGTGCTCGTGCTCGGGATGCCGGCGGTGGGGCTCGCGGTCGCGACGATGACCGCCGGTGACCCGTACGCGGCCCTGCCGGGCTTCGTGCGCTACCTCCAGGTCTTCGTGCTCGTGCCGGCGGCGGTGGTGCTGCTGGTGCGCGACGCCGGGGAGTTCCGGATCGCCGCCGGGTGCTTCGTGGTCCTGGCGCTGGTGCAGGGGGCGGTGGGGGTCGTGCAGTACGCGACCCACACCGGGGCCTCCTACCAGGGCGAGGACATCCGGGCCGTGGGCACCTTCGGACCCGGTGACGTCATGGGCATGGCCACGGTGGTGGCGTACGGGCTGGTCGTGGCGACCGCCGTCGCGCTCGCGCCGGGGCTGCCGCGGCGGGCCCGGCGGATCGCCGGGGGCTGCGCGCTGGTCCTGGTGCTGCCGCTGGTGCTGTCCTTCAGCCGGGGCGCGTGGATCGCCACGCTGGGCGCGGCGGTGCTGGTGATGCTGCTGGCCGGGATCCGGCGGGCGCTGAAGGTGCTGCTCGCGCTGGGCGCCGCCGGGGTGGTCCTGGTGGGCGGGCTCGGAGTCGGCTCGGAGATGGTCGCGGAGCGGCTGACCTCCATCACGCAGGTCTCCAGCGCCCCCGACCAGTCGGTGACCGACCGCTACACGATGTGGGCCGCCGCGGAGTCGATGTGGCGGGAGCGGCCGGCGGTGGGGGTGGGGCTGAAGGGCTTCCCCGCGAACCGGGACGGGCACGCCTCGCTGGGCCTCTCCTCCGGCAGCGACACCGCCGGCGCGGGCCAGGGCTACATCCGCCAGCCGCTGCTCTCCCCGCACAACATGTACCTGCTCATCCTGAGCGAGCAGGGGCTGATCGGGCTGGTCGCCCTGGCGGGCGGCTGGGCGGCGCTGCTGGTGGCGGGCGCGCGGCGGCTCGCCGACGCCGGTGCCCGGCGGATCCGGGACTGCGGGCTGATCGCGACCGGGCTGTTCGTATGGCAGCTGACCGACTTCCTGTACGCGGACATCGGCGGCCCGTCCACCGTCCTGACCGGGGTGATCATCGGCCTGGCCGCCTGGTGGGCCCTGCCCTCCCCGGGCGGGCCGGCGTGGTCCGCCGGCCCGGCCCCCGAGGGTTCGAGCGGCCGGTGACCGACACGACGCCCTGGCGGCCCGCCTCCGACCCTCCGGCCGGGGCGGGCCCCGCCCATGTCCCGGCCCCGGCCCCCGGCACCCCGCCGGCCCCCGCGGAGCCCGACGCCGCCGCGGACCGTGCCCGCGGCCCGGTGCTGCCCGCCCGCCCGCCGGCCCCGCCGGACCCGGCCTCCGCCCCGGACCCGGCCCCGGCCCCACTCCGGGACCCCGCCCGCGCCCCGCTCGACCCCGCCCCGGAAGCCGCCGCGCCGGCCCCGTTCCGGGGCCCGGTGTTGCCCGGCCGTCCGCCGGCCCCGGCCGACCCCGGCCCGGTCCCGGGGCCGCCGCGCGGCCACGGCGCCACCGCGGGCGGTCCGGTGCCGGACGGTGCCGCGCCCGGATCCGCGGCCTCGCCGGGTCCGCTCAGGGGCCCCGCGCTGCCCGGCCGCCCTCCGGCCCAGGCCGGCCCCGGCTCGGTCCCGGGGCCGCCGCGCGGCCGCGCCGCCACCCCGGGCGGTCCGGTGCCGGATGGTGCTGCGCCCGGATCCGAGGCCTCGCCGGGTCCGCTCAGGGGACCCGCGCTGCCCGGCCGCCCTCCGGCCCCGGCCGACCCCGGCTCGGTGCCGGTGCCGCCGCGCGGCCGCGCCGCCACCCCGGGCGGTCCGGTGCCGGACGCCGCCGCGCCGGGCCCGGTCCGGGGCCCGGTGTTGCCCGGACGACCCCCGGCCCCGGCCGACCCCGGCCCGGTCCCGGGGCCGCCGCGTGGCCGTGCCGCCGCCCCGGGCGGTTCGGTGCCGGACGGTGCCGCGGCCGGATCCGCGGCCTCGCCGGGTCCGCTCAGGGGACCCGTGCTGCCCGGCCGTCCGCCGGCCCCGGCCCCGGGGCCGCTGGGCGGCTCCGCCCGCGGACCGGGCGGGCCCGGGCCGGACGCGGTGCGGGGGCCGGTGCTGTCCGGGGGGCCGGGTGCCGTGCCGGGCGGTGGTTCTTCGGACGAGGAGGCCGTGCTGCCGGCCAGGGATCCCGGGTTCGTCGCCGGGGCGGTGCCCGGGGCCGCCGGGCACCGGCGGGTGCGGGTGGCCGCGTACGCCACCGGCGGCCCGCCGCGCGGGTCCGGTGCCGGCCGGGCGCCCGCCGGCCCCGCCGGGCCCGCGGCCCCGGGCGGGAGCGGTGGTGCGGCGCGCGGCTCCGGCGACGGCCGCGCCGCGGCCCGGTCCGCCGTGTCCGCCGTGCCCGCCGCCCCCGGCGGGAGCGGGCCGCCGCTCGGGCGGTTCCTGGCCAAGGCGGCGGCCGTCACCGCCGGGCTGACCGCCGCCGGGGCCGTGTTCGGGCTGGTGCGGGACCAGACCATCGCGCACCTCTTCGGCGCCGGGCACGACAGCGACGCCTTCCTCATCGCCTGGACCGTGCCCGAGATGGCCTCGACGCTGCTCATCGAGGACGCCATGGCGCTGCTGATGGTGCCCGCCTTCAGCCATGCCCTGGCCCGGCGGTCGGCCAGCCGGGCCGGGCTCACCCGGATGGAGGCCCGCGCCCAGGACCCCGTACGGCTGCTCGTCGGGGCGACGCTGCCGCGGCTCGTCGTGTTCCTGGCCGCCGTGGCCTCCGTGCTCATCGTGGCCGCGCCGCTCGTCGTCGCCGTCCTCGCCCCCGGCCTGCCCGATCCGGAACTCGCCGTCGAGTGCACCCGGCTGACGGCGCTGACCGTCCTCTCCTTCGGCATCGCCGGGTACTTCAGCGCGGCGCTGCGGGCCCACCGCTCCTTCGTACCGCCCGCCGCGATCTACGTCTCGTACAACGTCGGCATCATCGGCACCATGCTCGCGCTGCACGCCCTGTGGGGGGTGCGCGCCGCCGCCGCCGGGGTCGCCGCCGGCGGGCTGCTGATGGTCCTCGTCCAACTGCCCGCCTTCATCCGGAACGTGGGCTTCGGCCCGCCCCGGGCCAAGGGCGCCCCCCGCAGCCTGCGCGACCGCGACCGCCCCACCCTCATCGCGTTCGGGGTCATCGCGCCCGTCATCTTCTTCGCCGTGTTCCGGCAGTCGCAGGTGCTCGTCGAGCGGTTCCTGGCCGCGTCCCTGCCGTCCGGGGCGATCTCGCACCTCAACTACGCGCAGAAGGTCGCGCAGATGCCGATGGTGCTCTCCCTGATGATCTGCACCGTCACCTTCCCCGTCGTCGCCCAGGCGATGGCCGGCGGGGAGCGGGAGAAGGCCCGGCGGCGCGTCGAGCAGGATCTGGCACTGGCCTGCCTCGCCGTGCTGATGGGCACCGCGCTCGTCATCGGCTACGCGCCGCAGATCATCCAGGTCCTCTTCGAACGCGGCGCCTTCACCCACCAGGACACCCTCGCCACCGCCTCCGTCATGCGGGTCTACGGACTCGGACTGCTCGGCCACTGCCTCGTCGGGGCACTGTCCCGGCCCTTCTTCTCGACCGCCCGGCCCACCTGGTTCCCGGCGCTCGCGATGGGCGCCGGACTGCTCGTCAACATCGTGGCCGGAGCCCTCGCCGTCGGCTGGTGGGGCATCTACGGCATCGCCGCCGCCAACGCGGCCGGCATCACCACCACCGCCGTCCTGCTGCTCACCGGCCTCGGCTCGCGCATCGTGCCCATCCAGCGCCGCCGGGTCGCCGTCAGCATCGGGCGGCTCGCCGTGTCCGCGGCGGCCGCCTGCGCCACGGGCTGGATCGCCGGGCCCATGATCCCCGACCCGCTGCTCAGCGCCGCTCTCGGCTGCCTGCTGGTCCCGGCGATGTTCGGAGCCACCGGCACCGCCATACGCGCCCTCGAAGTCACCGCCCTGCCCGGTCAGATCGACCGGTTCACCTCCCAGTTCACGCAGAGGTTCCGCAATGTCCGCTGACACCGACACGGCGCCCACCGCCGTGGTGGGCCCCGCCCGACGGACCGCATCGCCGTGGGTCCTGATGTACCACTCGGTCGCCGAGTTCACCGACCCCGCCGAGGACCCGTACGGGATCACCGTCACCCCTCGCGCCCTGGAGGCCCAGCTGCTGTGGCTGCGCTCCCGCGGGCTGCGCGGGGTGTCGGTCGGCGAGCTGCTCAGGGCCCGCGCGGCCGGTCGCGCGGCCGGGCTGGTCGGGCTGACCTTCGACGACGGCTACACCGACTTCCTGACCCACGCGCTCCCGCTGCTGCGCCGCCACGACTGCACCGCCACCCTCTTCGTCCTGCCCGGGCGGCTCGGCGTGGACAACGTGTGGGACCCGCTCGGGCCGCGCAAGTCCCTGCTCACCGCCGAGGGCATCCGCGAAGTCGCCGCGGCCGGACAGGAGATCGGCTCGCACGGGCTGCTCCACCAGGACCTCACCGCGGCCACCGACGACGTGCTGCGGCAGGAGCTACAGGGCAGCCGCGACCTGCTGCGCGAGCTGACCGGAACCCTGCCCGAGGGGTTCTGCTACCCGTACGGGCACCTCGACGCCCGGGTCGTCGCCGCCACCCGGGCCGCCGGCTACGGCTACGCCTGCGCCATCGACCCCGGCCGGCTCGCGGGCCCGCACGCCCTGCCCCGTACGCACATCAGCCAGGCCGACGGGGGCGCGCGGCTGCGCGTCAAGCAGGTGCGCCACCAGGTCCGCGAGCTGCGGCGGGTGGTCCTGCCGTGAAGGCCCTGCACATCATCACCGGGCTCGGGGTCGGCGGCGCCGAGCAGCAGCTGCGGCTGCTGTTGCGGCACATGCCGATGCGCTGCGACGTCCTGACGCTGACCAACCCCGGGGCGGTCGCCGAGGGGCTGCGCTCCGACGGGGTGCGGGTCGTGCACCTGGGAATGCGGGGCAACCGGGATCTGGGGGCGCTGCCGCGGCTGGTGAAGTTCATCCGGCGCGGCCGCTACGACCTCGTGCACACCCACCTGTACCGGGCCTGCGTGTACGGGCGCCTCGCGGCCCGGCTCGCCGGCACCGCGGCGACCGTGGCCACCGAACACTCCCTCGGCGAGGCCGAGATCGAGGGGCGGCCGCTGTCGGGCGGGGTGCGCGCCCTGTACCTGGCCAGCGAGCGGCTGGGAGCCGCCACGGTCGCCGTCTCGGACACCGTGGCCGCCCGGCTGGAGGGGTGGGGGGTGCCGGCCGCGCGGGTGCACGTCGTACCGAACGGGATCGAGTCCGTCCGCTTCCGCTTCGAGGACGGCGTCCGGCGCTCCACCCGGGCCCGGACCGGGCTGCCGGAGCGGGCCTTCGTGGTCGGCGGGGTCGGCCGGCTGGTGCCCGGCAAGCGGTTCGACGTCCTGGTGCGGGCCGTGGCCGCGCTGCCGGGGGCGCACCTGCTGCTCGCCGGGGACGGGCCCGAGCGCGCGGCGCTGCGGCGGCTCGCCGCGGAGCTGGGCGCGCAGAGCCGGATCCACCTGCTGGGCGAGCGGGACCCGCTGGGCGACAGCGCGGACGGTCGCACTCCGGGGATCCCGGCGCTGCTGGCCGCCATGGACGTCTTCGTCTCGCCGTCGCGGGAGGAGGCCTTCGGGCTGGCCGTGGTCGAGGCGCTGGCCGCCGGGCTGCCGGTGCTGCACGTCACCTGCCCGGCCATCGACGACCTGCCCGCCGCGCAGGCCCCCGGCGCCCGGCGCATCGGCACGGGCACGGACGAGCTGATCGCGGCCCTGCGCGGCCACATGGAGGCGGGGGCCCGCCGGCTTCCGCCGCCGCCGGTGGTCCGCCGCTACGACATCACCCGCAGCGCGCGGCAGCTGCTCGACGTGTACGACCTGGCCCTGGCGGGGGCCGCCTCCCGGGGCTCCGCCCCGGACCCCGCTCACACACCGGCGGTGCCGGTGCCGGGTCCTGCCCGAACCCCGGGGCCGGAATGACCGGTCCGACATCCCCGAAGGAACCGCACACCGTTCAGGAAGCGAGCATGCTCATGGCCGACAGCGCCGATCAGAAGAAGTCCGGGAGCACGTCCGAGAAGAAGGCCGACCACCGGTCCGAGAAGAAGCGGCCGCGGAGGCGGTTGCTGCCGCCCCCCGCATGGTGGCCGCTGCCCGCGTGCGCCCTGCTGGGGCTGGCCGCGGGCGGGGCGTACGGGGTGCTCAAGGCGCCCGAGTACGCCGCCACCAGCTACGTCGTCGCCGTGCCCGACGACACCACCGAGCCCGCCACCGCCCTCGGCTTCGCCCAGGCCTACGCCCGCATCGCCACCAGCAGCTCCACGCTCGCCTACGCGCAGCCGCGCGCGGGCATCGCCGCCCGGCAGCTGCGGACCCAGGTGCGGGCCGAGACCTCGCCCGAGTCCCCGATGATCGCGATCACCGGTACCTCCAAGAGCCCCGCCGAGGCCGCCGACATCGCCAACGCCGTCGCCGACGCCCTGTCCCTGAGCAGCAATCAGGCCGCGAAGAACACCGGCGTGCAGCTGCTGCTGTTCAACCAGGCCGTGGCCCCCACCGACCCCGCCTCCCCGTCCGCCGCCATCAGCGGAGCCGTCGGGATGTGCGCCGGCGGGCTGCTCGGCGGGCTGTGGCTGCTGGCCCGGCCGGCCCGGCGCAGGGACCGGGAGCAGGTGCGGGAGCAGGCGGAACCGAGGGTGCGGGCGGCGGAGCAGCAGCCGGTCGTCGAGGAGTACCCCTCGCTCCCCGCGCAGGGTGAACACGCCGAGACCAAGGAGAAGGAGTCCGTGCGATGAGTACGGGCCCCGCCGCGGCCCTGTCGGTGACGCTGTGCCGCGACTCCCGGCAGTTCGCCGCGCTGGAGGAGCCGTGGAACCGGCTCGTCCGCGCCTGTCCCACCGCGACCCCCTTCCAGAGCCACGCCTGGCTGCACTCGTGGTGGCTGTCGTACGGGAAGGACGGCCGGCTCCGGATCGTGCTCGTGCGGCGCGGCGAGGAGCTGGTCGGCGCGGCCGCGCTGATGCTCGTACACCGGCCGCTGCCGCTGCTGGTGCCGCTCGGCGGCCCCATCACCGACTACTTCGACGTGCTCGTCTCCGCCGAGCACACCGACCAGGTGGTCCCGGCGCTGGCCCGCGGGCTGCACCGGGCCGCCCGGGGCGCGGTCGTCGACCTGCGCGAGGTCCGTCCCGGGGCCGCGGCCGAGGCGCTGTTCAAGTACTGGCCCGGGGTCGGCGCCCGGCTCGCCGACTCCACCTGCATGGAGCTGCCCGCGCTGCCCTTCGACGAGCTGGTCAAGCGGATGCCGGCCTCCGGCGCCCAGCGGGTGCGGGCCAAGCTCCGCAAGACCGACGCGGCCGGGATCGAGGAGCACGAGGTCGGCGAGCACGAGGTGCCGCGTGCCGTACGGACCCTGCTGCGGCTCCACGAGAAGCAGTGGCGGGGCCGCGGGGTGACCCCCGAGCACCTCAGGCCCCGCTTCGCCGAGCACCTGACCCGGGCCACCCGGCGGATGGTGCGGGCGGGGGAGGGGCGGCTGACGGAGTTCCGGCTGGACGGCAAGGTGGTGGCGGCCAACGTCACGCTGCTGTCGGCCGGGCTCAGCGGCGGCTACCTGTACGGCGCCGATCCCGACCTGCGCGCGCGCAAGGTGGACGTGGCGACGCTGCTGCTGCGCCACGAGGCCGGGCGGGCGCTCGCCGAGGGCCGTCCGGTGGTGAGCTTCCTGCGCGGCAACGAGCCGTACAAGAACCACTGGCGGCCCGAGACCGTGGTCAACCAGCGGTTCCTGCTGGCGACCAGCGCGCTCGCGCCCCTGCTGCGGCTGCACGAGTCGCAGGTGACGGGGCGCGAGCGGGCGGTGGACGCGCTGCGGGAGGCGCTGCCGGCCGCCAGGGACTGGCGGGCGCGGCTCAACGAACTGCGGGTGCGATGACCCGTCTAGAAGGGCCAGAAGCCGGAGTCCTCGCCCAGGTCGACCTTGACGCAGACCGACTGCTTGCCGACCAGCTTGGAGAGCCACTCGCCGAAGCTGAGCGGGACGCACCACTCCTTGGAGTTGAGCGGCGGCTTCACCGGCTCCGGCAGCGGCTGCGGCTGGGGCCGGGAGGGGACGGGCTCGGGCGACGGCACGGGCGTCGGCGTCGGCGTCGGCGTCGGCCCGGACACCTCGGGGGTCGGGACCGCCGGGCTCGGGGTCACCGGGAGCGGGACCTCGGGCGTGGGGACCAGCGGGCTCGGGGTCACCGGGGTGGGGACCACGGGGGTCGGGGTCACGGGGGCCGGGGCCACGGGCGTGGGCCGGGGCACCTCGGGCGTCGGCGTCTGGGAGGGGGCCGGGACCTGCGGGCTCGGGGCCTCGGAGGGCGTGGGTACCTCGGGAGTCGGCACGGCCGGCGTCGGGACCTGCGGGGTCGGGACTTGAGGAGTCGGGATCTGCGGGGTCGGGATCTGCGGGGTCGGGATCTGCGGAGTCGGGACCTGAGGAGTCGGGATCTGCGGGGTCGGGACCTGAGGCGTGGGGACCTGAGGTGTGGGGATCTGCGGGGTCGGGGCGGTCGGCGTGGGTACGACCGGCGTAGGCACGACGGGCGTCGGGACCACCGGGGTCGGGACCACCGGCGTCGGCACCACCGGGGTGGGGACGACCGGGTCGGGACCGTCCGCGCTCAGTGCCTCGCGGAAGACCTTCGTGGACTCCGGGTTCTCCTTGCACTGCCACACGCCGTGCGGGCAGTAGTCGGTGATGGTGTGGTAGAGCGGCTTGTGCAGCTCGATCCACTTCAGCATGCGCCGCACGTACTCCGGGTTGTCCCCGCGCCGGAACAGCCCCCACTCCGGGTACGAGATCGCCTTGCCGTGTGCTTCCGCGAAGTCGACGTGCTGCTGGAGCCCGTACGGCTGGGAGATCTGCTCGTCGAAGTTCCGGCCGGGACCCTGGTCGTACGAGTCCATCCCGATGATGTCGACGACGTCGTCGCCGGGGTAGCACTCGGTCCAGCCGATCGCGTCCTTGCCCCGGTTCGGCGCGAAGTCGAACCGGAACTCCTGTCCGGGCACGGCGCGCATCGCGGTGACGATGCGCTTCCAGTACACCTTCCAGTTCTCCGGGTCCGGCGCGCACCGGTGGGTGTAGGTGATGCCGTTCATCTCCCAGCCGAGCACGATCACCGTGTCCGGCACGCCCAGCGCCACCAGCCGTTCGGCGAGCCGCTGGAAGTGCCGGTCGAACTCGCCCTCCGCGCCCGCCCTGATCAGGCGGGCCACCTGGCGGTCGGGCACTCGGCCCTCGTTGCGCTCCTGCATGGGGACGTTGAGGACGAACAGCCGGTCGTCCTGGGCGCGGCGCCACCGCGCCCAGTCCTCCAGGAAGCCGACGTTGCCCTCGATGCCCGCCCACCGGTCGCCGGGCAGGTAGGTGTGCCCGACGCGGATCTCCTTGCCGCCGAGCCAGTTCGACAGGCCCGGGATCCGCGCCACTCCGGGCGGCCCGAAGTCGAGATAGGCGCCCATGGCGACGTCCGAGCCCGGGTACCGGTCCTCATCGGGTTCCGCGAGCGCGGCTCCGGTGGCGAGCAGTCCGGCCGTGACCGTACCGATGCAGGTGCTCGCCAGTCGGCGGCGTGGTCTGGGCATGGCGTCTCCCGAGCTTTCCTGAATCGGTGTGCTTACCAAAGACGTTAGGCATCAGATCTGACGAATGGCCTGTTCGGTGCTCTTGCCGTAGGCCATTCGCAGGTGCGCACCCTCTCCGCTTGGTCCGACTAGGTGAAAGACACCGCTGCCATGCACGCGTATCTCAACCATGTGCCCGCCGTTCTGCTCAGACTCGACCGGAATCCGTTCCACCACGGAACCCTCGGCGCCGTCAGATCCCTTGGCCGCAAGGGCGTGGAGGTCCATGCCGTCGTCGAGGCCGGGGGAGGTCCCATGGGGCGTTCGCGCTATGTGCGCGCCGTGCATCCCGGGCCGGCCGGCGGGCTGGACCCGGAGGCGCCGGAGACCCTGCTCGAGTGCCTGACCGGGGTGTCGGAGCGGATCGGCAGGCCGGCGGTGCTGATCGCCATGGACGATCTGAGCGCGATCACGGTGTCCCGGATCGGGCCGATGCTGACGGACCGTTTCCGGATCCCCCATCAGCCCGACAACCTGCCCGCCCGGGTGGCCGACAAGGCCGAGCTGGCGCGGCTCTGCGCCCGCTGGGACGTGCCGCACCCGGAGACGGTCGTCCCGGCGAGCGGCGGCGAGGCGGCGGAGGCCGCCTGGCGGCTCGGCCTGCCGGTGGTCGCCAAGTGGAGCCGGCCCTGGCTGCTGCCGGCCGGGGCCGACGGGCTGCGCAGCACGATGCTGGTGCACACCGTCGCCGAGGCGCGGCGGCTGTACGAGCGCTCCGCCGAGGCCGGGAGCCGGCTGCTGCTCCAGCGGTTCCTGCCGGCCGGGCCGGACACCGACTGGTTCTTCCACGGGGCCTTCGCCCGCGGCGGGCGTCCGCTGCTGGCGGGGTCGGGCCGCAAGGAGCTGTCGTGGCCGGTGCGGACGGGGCTGACGGCGGTGGGCCGCTGGCTGCCGGACCCCGCGGTGGAGGAGGCGGGGCTGCGGCTCGCCGAACGCCTCGGCTACCAGGGGATCCTGGACCTGGACTTCCGCCGGGACGAGCGGGGCACCTTCCGGCTGGTGGACTTCAACCCGCGCCCGGGCGCCCAGTTCCGGCTGTTCACGGACACGGCCGGGCTGGACGTCGTACAGGCGATGTACCTGGATCTGACGGGTCAGCGGGTCCCGGAGCCCGTGGGCGGGCCGGGCCGGGTGTTCGTCGCCGAGAACTACGCGCTGCTGGCGGCTGTGCGCGGCCGCTCCCTGCCGCGCCGCCGCGCGTCGGGCGCGTCGGCGGGCGCGTCGGCGGGCGCCGGGGAGCCGGCGTCCGGATCGGCGTCGGGTCCGGCGCGGGCCGTCGCGGTCCGGCGGCCCGGCCCGGACCGGGCGCCGGCGGGACGGCCCGGGCGGCCGGCGGTGGGCCGGGAGCGGGGGCGGGTGGAGGCGGCCTGGTTCGCCGGCGACGACCTGATGCCCTTCCTGGCCATGCTCTGCGCCTTCCTCGGGCGCGGGTTCGGCAAGGGCGCGCGCGTCCTGCGGGGTGTGCCCGCCCAGGGCCGGCGCACCGCCCTCGCGGCGGTCCGGGCGCCCCGCCAGCGGGGGCGGGACCAGCCCGGCCCGGCCCCGCTCTCCCGGTCCGCGCCGCCGGAGGCGCCGGCGTCGCCGGACGAGCTGGTGACCCGTTGAGTACGACAGTGGAAGGACGGCCGTGACCCGGATGGACGATCTCGTGGTGGTCGGCGCGGGCCCGTACGGGCTGTCGGTCGCCGCGCACGCGGCGGGTGCGGGGCTCGACGTACGGATCCTGGGGCGGCCGATGGCGTCCTGGCGCGACCACATGCCCGACGGCATGTACCTGAAGTCGGAGCCCTGGTCCTCCAACCTGTCCGCGCCCGACGGGCGGCACACGCTGGCCGAGTACTGCGCCACCCGCGGACTGGCCGCGGAACACGGCACTCCGCTGCCGATCGGCACGTTCAGCGAGTACGGGATGTGGTTCGCCCGCCAGGCCGTGCCGGAGGTGGAGGAGGTGACCGTCACGGAAGTGACCCCGCAGGGCGACGGCTTCCGCGTCCACACCGCCGAAGGGCCGCCGCTCCTCACCCGTACGGTCGCCCTCGCGGTCGGCGTGATGCCCTTCGCCCACCACCCGCAGACGCTGCGGGACCTGCCGCCCGGCCACTACTCGCACAGCAGCGGACACCGGGACCTGACCCGCTTCGCCGGTCTCGAGGTCGCCGTGCTCGGGGCCGGGCAGGCGGCCCTGGAGACCGCCGCCCTGCTGGCCGAGCAGGGCGCCCGGCCCTGCCTGGTCGCCCGCCGCGCCCGGCTGAACTGGAACGCGGTGCCGCAGCCGCTGAACCGCCCCGCGCTGCGCGCCCTGCGCGATCCGCACAGCGGGCTCGGCACCGGCTGGCGCAGCTGGGCGTGGTCGGAGCTGCCCTGGGCGGTGCGGCGGCTGCCCGCCGCCACCCGGGAGCGGATCGCGGCGACCGCGCTCGGCCCGGCCGGCGCCTGGTGGCTGCGGGACCGCTTCGAGCGGCGGGTGCCCGCGCTGCTCGGGCACCGGCTGCACCGGGCGGTCGCGGTGGGCGAGCGCACCCGGCTCGGGCTGACCACCAGGTCCGGCGAGTCCGTGGTCCTGGACACCGCGCACGTCATCGCGGCCACCGGGTTCAGCCCGGACCTGGCCCGGCTGGAGCTGCTCGACGCTGGGCTGCGGGCCGCGCTGGAGACCGTGGGCGGCAGCGGGAGCCCGGAGCTGAGCCCGGGCTTCGAGTCCTCGTGGCCCGGGCTGTTCTTCGCGGGGCTGCTGACGGCTCCCTCATTCGGCCCTTCCATGCGATTCGTGCACGGCGCGGGCTTCACGGCGGGGAGACTGGTGAGGGGAGTCCGCAAACGGCTCGGCGCACGGGGCCCGCTGCCGGGCTCCGCCGGCGAGGCCCGGTGTCCCCGGGCCGCCGCCGGGCATCCCAAGACGTATCTGCGGTGAGATCCGCAGTGAGACCCGCGGTGAGAGGGGTCCGCGATGAGCGCGGAGCGAGCACAGGGCCGTGGCTGGGTACGGATTCCCGGCAGCCGTGCCGAACAGCCCGCCACGGCCCGGGCCACCGGGTACGACCGTGGCCCGTACGCGACGGCGTCCCACCCCGTCCAGCCCCCGATCTACCTCTCCCTCGTCAAGCGCTGGCGGGAGGCCGGGCGCACCCTTCCGGGGCATCCTGACGAGGAGTGGGAGCGGCTGATCTCCCAGCCGTGCTGGCCCGGCCGTTAGGTGGTGTGTGTCTCGTGGCAGCGGCGGAGCGCGACCGTCCCGAGCAGGTCCGGCCGTCTCCCCGGACCGGGCCGGGGGAACGGCTGGCGCTGAACGGCATGGGAAGTTTCGAGTGGGACCTGGACGCCGGATCGCTGGCCCTGGACGAGGCCGGGATGGACGTCTTCGACCTGGAGCCCGAGCGGTTCGACGGCACCCCGGAAGGGGTCGGGCTGCGGATCCCGCCCGGGGACGGCGCCCGGCTGGCCGAGACCGTGGCAGGTGTCCTGGAGAGCGGCGCGGACACGTACGGGGCCTACTTCACGGTGCAGCGGCGCGACGGCCGGGACCAGTGGACGCACACCCAGGGCCGGGTGCTGCGGGACGGCGACGGGCAGCCGCGGCGGATCGTGGGGATCGTCCGCGACGCGACGGCCGAGCTGGCCCAGGCCACGATGCTGCGCAGGCTGGAGACGGCCCGGGCCCAGCAGACCACGATCGTCCAGCGGACCACGGAGGCCCTGTCGCGGGCGGTGACGGTCGACGACGTCACGGCCGCGCTGACCGGGGCGGGCGCCCTGGAGCGGCTCGGCGCGGACGGGCTGGCCCTGGGGCTGGTCGAGGGCGGCACGATGAAGATCATCGCGCTGAGCGGGGAGTCGCTGGAGATCCTCAGCGAGCGGCGGTTCACCCGGCTGGACGGCTCGCTGCCGCTGTCGCAGGCCGTGCTCAGCAGGCAGGCACGTTTCGCCACCTCGCTCAGAGCGCTCGGTGAGGAATTCCCGCTGCTCAGCGACTACCTGAGCCGGATCCGGTTCGACGCGGCCGCCTATCTGCCGCTGATCGCGCAGGCCCAGGCCATCGGCGGGCTCGTCCTCTTCTACCGGCGGCGCACCGAGTTCAGCCCCGAGGAGCGCAACCTCTGCCTGGGCCTCGCGGGCATCGTGGCCCAGTCCCTCCAGCGGGCGCTCCTCTTCGACCAGGAGCGGGAGTTCGCGACGGGACTTCAGGCCGCCATGCTGCCGCGGCGGATCCCGGACATCACCGGCGGGGAGATCGCGGTCCGCTACCACGCCGCCTGGAGCGGGCGGGAGGTCGGCGGGGACTGGTACGACGTGATCGCGCTGCCCCGCGACCGGGTCGGCATCGTGGTGGGCGACGTACAGGGCCACGACACGCACGCGGCGGCCATCATGGGTCAGCTGCGGATCGCGCTGCGGGCGTACGCGGGCGAGGGGCATCCGCCGTCCACCGTGCTGGCCCGGGCCTCGCGCTTCCTCGCGGAACTGGACACCGAGCGCTTCGCGACCTGCATGTACGCCCAAGTGGACCTGGAGACGGGCGGCGTACGGGCCGTGCGCGCGGGGCACCTCGGCCCGCTGATCCGGCACACGGACGGCCGGACGGGCTGGCCCAACGTGCGCGGCGGGCTGCCGCTCGGCCTGGCCACCCTCTTCGAGCAGGAGGAGTTCCCCGAGACCCGCCTCGACCTGGTCCCCGGGGAGACGCTCGTGCTGTGCACGGACGGCCTGGTGGAGGAGCCGGGCACCACCATCACCCACGGGATGGAGGCCCTGGCCCACGCGGTCCGCAGCGGCCCGCAGGAGGCCGGGGCCCTCGCCGACCACCTCTCCGACCGGCTCTGGGAGCGCTGGGGCTCCGGGGACGACGTGGCCCTGCTGGTGCTGCGCCGGGAACCCGACCCGGGCACCCACCGGGCCCCGCGCATTCACCAGTACATCCACCAGGCCGACCCGGAAGGGCTCTCGGAGGCCCGCTACGCCCTGCGCCAGGCGCTGCGCGACTGGGGCATGCCGGACCTCGCCGACGACGTGGAACTGGCCGCCGGGGAACTGCTGGTCAACGCCCTGCTGCACACCGACGGCGGAGCGGTGCTGACGATGGAGGTGCTGCCCGAGCCGGTCCGGCGGATCCGGCTGTGGGTCAAGGACCGCTCCAGCGTGTGGCCGCGCCGGCGCACCCCGGGCGAGGCGGCCACCACGGGCCGGGGGCTGCTGCTGGTGGACGCGCTGGCCACGCACTGGGGAGTGGAGTCCCGCGGCGACGGCAAGGCCGTGTGGTGCGAGTTCGACGCCGCGGGCGGCCCCCGGAGCGCGGGGTGACCAGGCGGTCACCCCGAGTTGTGGGAGTCCCGGAGCGGGGCGATGATGCGCGGTATGGAACGGATCGTGCTGTGCGCAGGCTGAGCAGGGGCGCCGTGGCGGGCATCCTGGCCGTGCTCCTGCTGGGCGGAGTCATGGCGGGGCTGCCGACGGTCGTGGACTGGACGACGGGGCGGCCGCACGCGGACCCCGGGTGCCAGTCGGTGGCGTTCATGTCGATGACGGACGTCGCGCCCGAGTGCCGGTAGCGGCGGCTACCGGCCGGGCGCCTCGGGCCGGAGCGGCCGTCTCAGTGGTCGGCGACGAGTTCGATGTCCTTGCCGTCCTCCGCGACCGTGTCGATGGAGCGCGGCATCAGGCCCGAGAAGTGGATCTCGTTGAGCCGCGCCTCGGCGCGCGCCGGGCCGGCGTGGACGCCCGGGGTGAACTTGAGCGAGCCGGTGGCCTGCCACTCGTGCTCCCGTCCGTCGCAGGTCGCCTCGCCGCCGCCGAAGGCGAGCCGCGTGCCGTCCTGGACGACGGCGGCCGCGATCTGGAGCTTCGCCCCCACGGGTGACGGGCTGGTGCAGTGGTACGTCCCGGAAAGGGTGACCGTACCGTCCTCGGAGATATGACCGTACGGCTGTACGGAAATTCCCTGGTCGAAAGAAGTCGCTTCGGCGGGGGCTGTGAATACTGCCGTGGCGGCCAGTGCGGACAGTGCCGCGAGGGCCATGCGGCTTCCGTGAATAGCCATGATTCCTCCGGTGGGTGCGGGTGGCGGGATTCCGCCGGAACGAATTGTGCTGGCAGTCGGGGGCAACTCGTCGTACACGCCTGCCGGGCGTGCTCGTGTCGGTGTGTGCAATTCCCTGCTCGGGCGCGTGAGACTGACCGAAATACGTCCCCGAAGGGATCCCGCATGCGCCAGTCCGCCGCTCCCGCTCCCGCACCCGCTCCCGCTTCCGCACCCGCTTCCGTCCGCGCCCACGGCCGCTTCCGCCCGCCCTCCCGCCTTCCGCGGTGGGCCGCCGCCGCCCTCCTCTCGCTGCTGGCGTTCGGCGCCACGGCCTGCCAGGGCGCACCCGAGGGGGCCGCCCTGGCCCCCGCCGCGGCTCCCGCCGTCGTGGTGGACGACGGGGCGCCGGGCGCCGAGGGCTCGGCCGGGCGGACCGGGGTGAAGGATGCCCGTGTGGGTGAGGCCGTACGGGTGCACGGCCGGCAGGTCGGACGGCACCTGGAGGCGCTGCTGAGCGCGTACGTGGACCCGGCGGTCAGCGTCGAGAAGAATTTCGCCCCGGCGGCCGGCAAGCGCTGGGTGGCCGCCTCGATGTCGTTCGTCAACGTGGGCGGGGCCTCGTACGGGGCGCTCGGACGCATGTGGGCGCACGACAGCGCGGGACAGCGCCACCCGGTGGTGCCCACCGGTGAACTGACCACCGGCAAACCCCTCGTCTTCGATTCCCTCGCGGTCGGTGAGCGGGCCGAGGGATGGGTCGTGTTCGAAATCCCGGAAAACGCGCGCATTGAGCGGCTCCAGTACCAGGACGCGAACATCCAGGCGAATTCCGGAGGGGGATTCTGGGCGGTCTAGCCCGCCCGGGTGAAAGGCCGTGAAAGGGTCGGGCGGCAGACCACTAGGGTGCGGCGCATGACTTCTACTCAAGCCGAAATCGACCGGTCCCAGCTCGGCACCCTTTCGGTGCTCGCCTGGATCGGCGACCCCTCCGAGGCGCACGACATCCCGTACCTCCTCGCCTACACCCTCGGGGACGGCCCGGGCGGCCGGGAGGCCGGCGAGGCGGCGGCCCGCGGGCTGCTGGAGGAGATCGGCCTGCCCATCGGCGACGTCGTCATGGACGGCACCCGCAACCCGGCCGCCTTCCCCGTGCAGATCCTGCTGGAGGGCAACCAGATCGCGCTCACCCTGCCGGGGATGAACGCGCAGTGCACCGCCCCCGACGAGTGGGTCGCCGCGGCGAACGAGAGCGGGCAGGCGTACTTCCTGTTCGCCACCCGCGCCTGGCCCGAGGCCGTACCCGGCCGGCCGGTCGACGCGCCGACCCTCCAGGCGTTCGCGGGCGACGAGGCCGTGCTCACCGGCAGCGCGCACTGCGTGCTGACCGTGCGGCGCCTGCAGAAGTAGCCGCGCGCCGCCGCGCACCGGACCGCGGTGCACTGCCGCGCAGCGGGCCGCCGCGCACCGGACCGCCGCGCACCGGGCCGCGGCGCACCGGGCCGCCGTGCACCGGGCCGCCGCGCACCGGGCCGCGCCGCCGCCAGGTTCTCCGGCCGCCGGGCTCCCAGCCTGCCCGGTGGCCGGTTCCGGTTCCGTTCCCGGCCCCGGTCTCAGGGGCGTTCGAAGGCGAACCTGAGCGAGCGGACCCGGTTGTCGAAGTTCGACCCGGCCAGATCCGGCAGGCCCACCGCGCGCAGGCCGACGGGCCGGGTGAGCAGTTCGCGGAACAGCTCCTTCATCTCCACCCGGGCCAGGTGCGCGCCCAGGCAGAAGTGCGGCCCGCCGCCGCCGAACCCCAGGTGCGGATTGGGCGAGCGGGTGATGTCGAAGGCGTCGGGGTCCGGGAAGACCGACTCGTCGCGGTTGGCGGAGGCGTAGTACAGGACCACCTTGTCGCCCGGCCGGAAGTCGTGGCCGCCCAGGGTGTGTTCGGCGACCACGGTCCGGCGGAACTGGATGATCGGCGTCGAGTGGCGCACCATCTCGTCCACCGCGCCGTCCGCGTACTTCTCGAAGTCCGAGAGCAGCAGGTCGCGCTGGCCGGGATTGTCGGTCAGCAGGGTCAGCCCGTGCGTGATCGCGTTGCGGGTGGTCTCCACCCCGGCGACCATCAGGAGCGAGAAGAAGGCGCCGAGCTGGCGGGCGCCGAGGGCCTGGCCGTCGACGTTCGCGCACACCAGCGCCGAGATCAGGTCGTCGGTGGGGTTCTTGCGCCGCTCCCGGCCGATGCCGGCCACCATCCGCTGCATCCGGGCCAGCGCGCGCAGGCCGCGCCCGGGCATCCGCAGCCGGGCCGCCAGCCCCCGCTCCACGCCGATGTTCTCGGAGGCGTGGTTGACGCGGTCGGCGATCTCGGCGCGGTAGTGCTCCGGGATGCCCATCATGTTGCAGATGACCTCCAGGGGCAGCCGGGAGGCCACCGCCGAGACGAACTCCTCGGGCTCCTCGGCCAGTACGTCGTCCACGATGCGGGTCGCCACCGCGTGGATGTCCGCCTCGGCGGCGGCCAGCAGGCGCGGCGTGAAGGCCCGTTGCACGATCTTGCGGAGCTGGGCGTGGTCCGGGCCGTCCAGATTGACCATGGAGTCCCCGAACAGGGCGCGGACCCAGCGGGCGGGCTCGGGGGTGGTCACGCCGGGCGCGCTGGCGAAGACCTTGGGGAGGCGGCTGGCCTCCTGCACGTGGGCGTGGCGGACGAGGGCCCAGTGCCCGCTGCCCTCGGGGACGAACACGGGCGATTCCCGGGCCCGCAGGCGGGCGAAGGCCGCGAGGCGGTGGGCGGGGGGCTGCTGCCAGAAGCCGGGCTCGGCCAGTTCCCTGCCGGGGTCCTGGCCGGGGCGTTGTGCGGGGAGTGTCATGGCCTGGAAACGGCGGAGCGGGCGCGGGAGTGACGGCCCGGGCTGAGCCCGGCAGCGGCGCCGCAGGTCACCGGGGCGTCCGGGTCGACAGGGTCATGCCGACGGCCACGGTGGCGGTAGCGACGAGCCCCGCCCAGAGCACCGCGTACGGGCCCGTCCACGTGCAGGCCAGCACGGCGAGCGCCGACACCGGGAGCACCAGCTGCTGGGCGAGGCCGCGCTTGAAGTGCCGGGAGTGCAGGAGCCACACCATCAGCAGGAACACGGCGGTCGGGACGGTCACGGCCGCGTTCGCCGCGACCTGGGAGATGTGCGCCTTGTGGACCGCGTGCTCCACCGAGACCTCGATGCCCGCCCCGATCGCCGCACCGGAGGCGAAGATCAGCAGGTGGCCGTAACCCCACGGGATGGCCTCGCGGTTGGATGTCAGGTGCTCGTGCATCGGCACCGCAAAGTAGATCCACCACGCGGCGAAGACGATCAGCAGCCCGCCGCCCGCGATCGGCAGCAGCAGGTCCAGCGCCTCGTTCTCGTCGAGGGCCGACTTCACCGCCACCGTGCTCGCGGCGATCGTCTCGCCCAGCACGATGATGGTGAACAGGCCGTACCGCTCCACGATGTGGTGCGCGTGCCACGGCGTCTGGTGACCGTGCTCGGCGATCACCGGGACCAGCAGTTCCATGGCGGCCACGACCAGGAACAGCCAGCGCTTCCAGTCGTCCGGGGCGAACAGCAGCGCCACCCAGGCGGCCTGGCAGATCACCAGCCCCGCCGCGTACTTCAGCGCCGACGCGCGGGCGGCCCCGGTCTCCCCGGCGGCCGCCCGCAGCCACTGCGCGGTGAGCGCCACCCGCATGATCAGGTAGCCGATGACGGCCACCGTCCAGTCGTTCTCGTCGAAGGCGCGGCTGACGCCCGCCGCGTAGACGAGCACGCCCGCGATCTGGACGAGGGTCGCGATCCGGTACGGCACGTCGTCGACGTCGTAGGCGGAGGCGAACCACGTGAAGTTCATCCACGCCCACCACACGCCGAAGAAGACGAAGAAGTAGCCGATCACGCCCGCGCCGGGATGGCCCTCGGCCAGCGCGTGCACCAGCCGGGCACCGGCCTGGGCGATCGCGACGACGAAGCAGAGGTCGAAGAACAGCTCCAGCGGGGTCGCCGCGCGGTGGTGCTCGTCGCGGCTGCGCGCGGTCATGGGGGTGTACGCCATATCGGCCAGCAGACCAGACGCGTGCGGTTTCAGCAGGCCAGACGCGCGGCCCTCGCCATCAGGGTGCCCCGGGCGGTCGCGTACCGCTCCACCACCAGGCGGGCCAGACGCGGATGGTCGGCCAGCGGCTGCGACACGGTCCAGGCGCCGCACCCGGCCAGGGTGTGCGTGAAGCGGCCCGGTGCCAGCAGGTGCGCGGCCACGGCGATCCGGCGGTGCCCGGCGGCGCGCAGGCCGGCCAGCGCCTCGGGCACGGAGGGCCCGGCCGAGGTCAGGTAGGCGGGGACCACCGGGACCGGGTCGGGGCCGCCGTCGTCCGCCAGCAGCGCGGCGAGCCGGGCCGCGCAGTCCGCCGTACCGGCGTTGCCGCCGGGCCGGGAGGAGCCCGCGCCCGCCACGATCACCGCGTCGGCCGGCGCGTAGGGGCCGCGGCGGCGCTCGGCGTCGCGCAGGCGGCTGTGCAGGGCGAGCGCGACGGCCGGCTCGCCGGCGAGGCTCTCGGTGAGCAGGCAGCCGGTGCCTTCGAGGACGGCCGGAATGTCGATGCGGCGGTGGTAGCCGTCGCCGAGCAGCAGCGGGACGACCACCGCGCGCGGGTGTTCCCGTACGGCCTCGGCCAGGGACGGCGACTGGACGTCCAGGTGGCCCACGGCCGCCCGGACCCCGCTCAGCGAGTCGATGGCGGCGGTCAGCCGGCCGATGGTCGAGGCGGCGGCCGGGGCCGCGCTGCCGTGCACGGCGAGTACGAGCATGTCCCTCACGCTAGGCGCCCGCGGGGCTCCCGGCAGGGCGTCGAAGGGCCCCCGTCGGGGGCCGCAGGTCCTGCGCGGGGAGGGGGCCGTCGGCCCAGGTCAAGGGGTCCTTTTCGGTGCGGCGGGGCCGGGGGCGCGGCCTACGGTCGAAGGGTCGGGAGCAGTCGGGAAGATACGCACGCACACGGAGTGAGTGAGACCCATGGCGCAGACGCTGGTTGTCATCGGGCACGGCATGGTGGGACACCGCCTGCTGGAGGCGCTCGCCGAGCGCGACGCACTCGCGGACCCGGCCCGCCCCGGCGACCCCGGGTGGCAGGTCATCGTCCTCGCCGAGGAGGAGCGCCCCGCCTACGACCGCGTGCACCTGTCCGCGGCCTTCACCGGCGCCACCGGCGAGGAGCTCTCCCTCGCCGCCCCCGGCTTCCTGGAGCGGTACGGCATCGACCTGCGCCTGGGCGACCCGGCCGAGCAGGTCGACACCGCCGCCCGTACGGTCACCAGCCGGTCCGGGGCGGTCGTCGGCTACGACGCGCTGGTGCTGGCGACCGGCTCGTACCCGTTCGTCCCGCCGATCGAGGGCGCGGACGCCGAGGGCTGCTTCACCTACCGGACGCTCGACGACGTCGAGGCGCTCACCGCGTACGCCGCGGACGCCCGCACCGGCGTGGTCATCGGCGGCGGGCTGCTCGGCCTGGAGGCGGCGGGAGCGCTGCGCACCCTCGGACTGGCCACCCACGTGGTGGAGTTCGCGCCGCGGCTGATGCCGCTCCAGGTGGACGACGGCGGCGCGGCCGCCCTGCGGGCCACCATCGAGTCGATGGGCGTCGCCGTGCACACGGGCGTCGGCGCGGCCGGAGTCGGCACCGACGGGGACGGCCGGGCCGTCAGCCTGCGGCTGACCAGCGGACAGGACATCAGCGCGGACGTGGTGGTCTTCTCGGCGGGCGTGCGCCCGCGCGACCGCCTGGCGCGCGAGTGCGGGCTGGCGGTCGGCGACCGCGGCGGCGTGGTCGTGGACGCGCACTGCCGCACGAGCGACCCGTACGTCTACGCGGTCGGCGAGTGCGCGCAGACCGTGGACGGCAAGGTGTACGGCCTGGTCGCGCCCGGCTACCAGATGGCCGAGACGGTCGCCGAGGCCCTCGCGGGCGCCGGGACGCTCACCTTCACCGGAGCCGACACCTCCACCAAGCTCAAGCTGATGGGCGCCGACGTGGCCTCCTTCGGCGACCCGTTCGCCCCGGAGGGCCGGGACGGGGCCGTCTCCGTGGTGTTCTCCGACGCGCGCGAGGGCGTGTACAAGAAGCTGCTGCTGGGCCCCGACGGCGCGCTGCTCGGCGGCATCCTCGTCGGCGACGCGGAGGCGTACGGCTCGCTGAAGCCGCACGCCGGCCGGGTGCTGCCGGCCCCGCCGGAGGCCTTCATCCTGCCCTCGTCGGAGGGCGTCGCGCTGCCGGGCGCGGACGCGCTGCCCGACGACGCGGTGGTCTGCTCCTGCCACAACGTCACCAAGGCGCAGGTCCGCGACGCCGTGGTCGCCGAGGCCCTCACCGACATCGGCGGGATCAAGAAGTGCACCAAGGCGGGCACCGGCTGCGGCGGCTGCCTCGGCACGCTCCAGGCCGTGCTGGACGCCGAACTGGAGGCGGCGGGCATCGAGAAGCCGCGCGGCCTGTGCGAGCACTTCGCCCTCACCCGCGCCGAGATCTACGAGAAGGTCCGCACCGAGCACATCCGCAGCTTCAGCGAACTGCTGGAGACGTACGGGGAGGGCGGCGAGGGCTGCGCCGTCTGCAAGCCGGTGGTGGCCAACGTACTGGGCACCCTCGCCCCCGACCTGGGCATCGGGCACATCCTGGCGGGCGAGCAGGCGGCCCTCCAGGACTCCAACGACCTGTTCCTCGCCAACCTCCAGAAGGACGGCACCTACTCGGTCGTCCCGCGCGTCGCGGGCGGCGAGATCAGCGCCGAACAGGTCATCGCGCTGGGCGAGGTGGCCCGCGACTACGGCCTCTACACGAAGATCACCGGAGCGCAGCGGATCGGGCTCTTCGGGGTCCGCAAGGAGCAGCTGCCGGACATCTGGCGCCGGCTGGGCGGGGCGGGCTTCGAGTCCGGGCAGGCGTACGGGAAGTCGCTGCGCGCGGTGAAGTCGTGCGTCGGCGCCCGCTTCTGCCGGTTCGGGCAGGGGGATTCGATCCAGCTGGCGATCGACCTGGAGCTGCGCTACCGGGGTCTGCGCACCCCGCACAAGTTCAAGGGCGGGGTCTCGGGCTGCCTGCGCGAGTGCGCGGAGGCGCGGGGCAAGGACATCGGCGTCATCGCCACCGCCAACGGCTGGAACCTGTACGTCAGCGGCAACGGCGGCGCGGTCCCGCGCCACGCCGACCTGCTGGCCTCGGACCTGTCGGCGGCCGAACTCTTCGTCCTCGTCGACCGGTTCCTCATGTACTACATCCGCACCGGCGAGCGCCTGGAGCGCACGGCGGCCTGGATCGAGCGGCTGGACGGCGGCCTGGAGCACCTGCGGGAGGTCCTGATCGAGGACTCGCTCGGCATCTGCGCGGAGCTGGAGGCGCAGATGGAGCGGCACGTGGCGGCGTACGAGGACGAGTGGCAGGCGGTCCTGGAGGACCCGGCGGCGCTGGAGCGCTTCGGGACGGTCGATTTCGGCGGCGCCCCGCGGTCGCTCGAGCCGGGGCGCGGACGCGCCGCCGTACTGGCGGACGGCACGCAGGCGGCCCTCTTCAAGGACCGGACCGGAGAGGTGTACGCGGTGGGCAACCGGGACCCCTTCTCGGGCGCGGACGTCATCGCCAACGGGATCATGGGCTCCCGCGACGGGGTCCCCGTCGTCGCCTCCCCGATGCACAAGCAGGTCTTCGACCTGCGGACGGGCGTCTGCCTGGACGATCCGGAGGTCCGCCTGCCGGTGCTCCCGCTGGACTGACGCACGGGCGCACTGCCGAACGCACTGTGGGCGACGGGACCTTGTCCCGTCGCCCACAGTGCGTTCTCCTCTGCCGCGAGGCACCCGCGGACACGGAATCTGGATA
This sequence comes from Streptomyces sp. NPDC058525, assembly GCF_042719495.1. Taxonomy (NCBI): domain Bacteria; kingdom Bacillati; phylum Actinomycetota; class Actinomycetes; order Kitasatosporales; family Streptomycetaceae; genus Streptomyces; species Streptomyces sp. NPDC058525. The sequence goes on along the minus strand of NZ_JBHXNP010000046.1, from coordinate 37,979 downwards.
GGCAAGGACACACCTCGACCTCTGAGGACACACCATGAGTTCCGCCACGAAGGACGCGGTACGGCCGCAGCTCGCCGATCCGGCGCAGTACCGTCCCGGCCGCACCATCACCGAATGGACGCCGGAGGACCCCTCCTTCTGGCAGTCCACGGGGAAGAAGGTCGCGACCCGCAACCTGTGGATCGCGGTGCCGGCCCTGCTGGTGGCCTTCGTGGTCTGGCAGGTGTGGAGCATCACGGCGACCAACCTGAAGGACGTCGGCTTCGGCTTCTCGCAGTCCCAGCTGTTCTGGCTGACGGCGGTCCCCGGCATCACCGGCGGTACCGCGCGCATCCTCTACACCTTCATCGGCCCGATGATCGGTCAGCGCCGCTTCACGGCGCTCTCCACGGTCGTGCTGATCGTGCCGCTGCTGTGGCTGGGCTTCGCGGTGCAGAACCCGGACACCCCCTACGGCACGATGATCGCGATCGCCGCGCTGTGCGGCATCGGCGGCGCGAACTTCTCCTCCTCCCTGGCCAACATCGGCTTCTTCTACCCGAAGGGGGAGAAGGGCAACGCGACGGGCATCAACGGCGGCCTGGGCAACCTGGGCGTGTCGGTGGTCCAGCTGCTGACCCCGATCCTGATCACCTCGTCGGTCCTGGCGATCGGCGCGGGCCAGAAGAAGGCCAACGGCTCGGAGATCTACCTCCAGAACGCGGCCTTCGTCTGGGTGCCGGTGCTGATCGTGCTCGCCGCGGTGGCCTGGTTCGGCCAGAACGACCTGAAGGTGGCCTCCACCCCCTTCAGCCAGCAGAAGATCATCTTCAAGCGCAAGCACAACTGGCTGATGACCTGGCTCTACGTCGGCACCTTCGGCTCCTTCATCGGCTTCGCGGCGGCCCTGCCGCTGCTGATCAAGACCACCTTCCCCGCCTACTCGGTGGCCACCTACGCCTGGATGGGCCCGGCGCTGGGCGCGCTGGCCCGCTGGGCGGGCGGCTGGATCGCCGACAAGCTGGGCGGCGCCCGGGTGACGATCCTGTCCTTCGTGGGCATGGCCGCGTCCATCATCGGCGTGATCACCTTCCTGCCGGCCGGCTCTGACTCCGGCTCCTTCTACGGCTTCTTCTTCTGCTTCCTGTCGGCCTTCTTCTTCTCGGGCATCGGCAACGGCTCGACCTTCCGGCAGATCCCGGTGATCTTCCGGGGCCAGCACCTGAAGGGGCTGACCGAGGGCACCCCGCAGTACGCGGCCGCGCTGAAGCAGGCGGAGATCGAGTCCGGCGCGGTCACCGGGTTCACGGCCGCGATCGCCGCCTACGGCTTCTTCTTCATCCCGGCGATGTTCGCCAACTTCGCGGTGACCAGCGCGATGTGGGGCTTCGTGGGCTTCTACGCCTCCTGCGTGGTCGTGGCCTGGTGGTTCTACGCCCGCAAGGGCGCCGAAGCCCCGAGCTAGACCCCGCCCAGCCCTCGTCCGAGCCTCCGCCCCGGCCCCCTCCACGGGTCCGGGGCGGAGCCCCGAGGCGGCGGTGCGTGCGGGCCCGCACCCGCACACCCGCACACCCGCACCCGCACCCGCACACCCGACACCCACGAAAGGCCACGCCAGTGCTCGGCATGTTTCTGCAACTCGGGGTCATGGTGGCGGCCATCTGGCTCGGGTCGCGGAAGGGCGGCGTCGCCATGGGGCTCTGGGGAGCCGTCGGGGTGTTCGTGCTCGCGACCTTCTTCGGGGTGACCCCCGCCGACACCTCCGGCATCGTCGACGTCATGCTGATCATCCTCGCGGTGATCATGGCGGCCGCGGCGATGGAGGCGGCCGGCGGCATCGACTACCTCGTCGGGCTCGCGGAGCGGGCCATCCGCCGCAACCCCCGCCGGGTGGTCTTCGTCGCACCCCTCGTCGCCTGGGCCTTCACCCTGGGCGCCGGCACCGCGCACGTCTTCTACCCGCTGCTGCCCGTCATCCACGACGTGGCCCGCGAGGGCGGGGTCCGGCCCGAGCGGCCCATCGCGGTGGCCTCCATCGCCGCCACCTTCGGTATCACCGCCTCACCCGTCTCCGCCGCCATGGCCGCCATGATCGTGATCTTCGACGGCGAGGGCTGGAACCTCCCCCGGATCATGGCGGTCGCCGTCCCCGCCACCCTCCTCGGCGTGCTGGTCGCGGCCGCCGTGCAGTCCAGGGTCGGCAAGGAGCTCGACCGGGACGCCGAGTACCTGCGCCGGCTCGCCGCCGGGGAGATCGAGGCCCCCGCCCCGGCCGAAGCCGCCGCGCCGCCCGGTCCGCGGGCGCGCTGGTCGGCGTACCTCTTCCTCGGGGGGACCGTCGCCGTGGTCGTCAGCGGTCTGCTCCCCGCGCTGCGCCCCGACACGGGCAAGGGCCCGCTCTCCATGCCCGCCACCATCGAGATCCTGATGATGGCGGTGGCCGCGCTGATCCTGCTGCTGTGCAAGGTCGACGCCAAGCGCGTGCCGGGCACGGACGTGGCCAAGTCCGGTCTGGTCGCGGTGATCGGCGTCTTCGGACTGTCGTGGCTGGGCCTGTCCTTCATCGGGGCCAACGAGGCGCGGATCACCGGCGCCCTCGGCGGGGTCGCGCAGGACCACCCGTGGTTCTTCGCCATCATGCTGCTGCTCCTCTCCGCGCTGCTGTTCAGCCAGGCCACCACCACGAAGGCGCTGATGCCGCTCGGCCTCGCCCTGGGCATACCGGCACCGTTCCTCATCGCGATGTGGCCCGCCGTGAACGGCTACTTCCTCTTGCCGACCTACGGGACCTTCATTGCCGCGATCAACTTCGACCGGACCGGTACCACCCGCGTCGGCCGGTTCGTCGTCAACCACTCCTTCATGCTGCCGGGCCTGGTCACGACGTGCGTCGCGGTATCCACAGGCTTCGCTCTGGTTCGTATCGTCTGATTTTTCGAGAAACTTGTGAAAGTTTTCACAAGCGCACGATGGACTTTCGGTCCACCCGAAATCCCAGCTCAGGGGCGGTCCGGCGGTCGGGTCGGCGGAGATCGCGGGACCTTCGGGTGTCAGCTCGGGACCAACGCGGCGCCAAATGATCGATCAAAAGGCGTGCAATGGGAGCAAGCAATGAGGCGATGGAAGAAGGTGCGGGCGATGACTGCCACCCCTGCGGAGACCACGAAGATCGGCGAGGCCTGCGAGGCCTGGGAGGGCTTCAAGGGCGGCCTGTGGCGTGACGCCATCGACGTCCGGGACTTCATCCAGCAGAACTACACGCCGTACGAGGGTGACGACGCCTTCCTTGCCGGCCCCACCGAGCGCACCACGGCCGTGTGGAAGGCGATCACGGACAAGTTCCCGGAGGAGCGGGAGAAGGGCGTCTACGACGTCGCGTACGACATCCCGTCCTCGATCACCGCGCACGCGCCCGGCTACATCGACCGCGACAAGGACCTGATCGTCGGCCTCCAGACCGACGCCCCGCTGAAGCGCGCGATCATGCCGTACGGCGGCTGGCGCATGGTCGCCGGCGCCCTGGAGACCTACGGCTACCCGGTCTCCGAGGAGCTGGAGAAGGTCTTCACCGAATACCGCAAGACCCACAACGCGGGTGTGTTCGACGCCTACACCCCCGAGATCCGCGCCGCCCGCAAGGCCGGCATCGTGACCGGACTCCCGGACGCCTACGGCCGCGGCCGCATCATCGGCGACTACCGCCGCGTGGCCCTGTACGGCGTGGACCGCCTCATCGCCTTCAAGAAGGAAGAGAAGGAGGGGCTGAACGCCCTCCCGGCCGGCCACCGTTCGCTGGAGGAGACGATCCGCCTGCGCGAGGAGCTCGCCGAGCAGATCCGCGCCCTCGCCGAACTCAAGGCGATGGCCGCCTCCTACGGATACGACATCTCCGGCCCGGCGACGACCGGCCGCGAGGCCATCCAGTGGCTGTACTTCGCCTACCTGGCCGCCGTGAAGGAGCAGAACGGCGCGGCCATGTCGCTCGGCCGCACCTCCACCTTCGTCGACGTCTACCTCCAGCGCGACATCGAGGCCGGCCTCCTCACGGAGGAGCAGGCCCAGGAGCTGGTCGACGACTTCATCATCAAGCTCCGCATCGTCCGCTTCCTGCGCACCCCCGACTACGACGAGCTCTTCTCCGGCGACCCGACCTGGGTCACCGAGTCGATCGCCGGCATGGGCGAGGACGGCCGTCCGCTGGTCACCAAGACCTCCTTCCGGTACCTCCAGACCCTCTACAACCTCGGCCCGGCCCCCGAGCCGAACATGACCGTCTTCTGGTCGCCGCAGCTGCCGCAGGGCTTCAAGGAGTTCTGCGCGCGCGTCTCGATCGACACCTCCTCGGTGCAGTACGAGTCCGACGAGCTGATGCGTCCGCGCTTCGGCGACGACACCGCCATCGCGTGCTGCGTGTCGGCGATGCCGGTCGGCAAGCAGATGCAGTTCTTCGGCGCCCGCGTGAACCTCGCCAAGACCCTCCTCTACGCGATCAACGGCGGCCGCGACGAGAAGTCCGGCGCCCAGGTCGGCCCCGAGACCGGCGCCCTCACCTCCGAGGTGCTGGACTACGACCAGGTCATGGCCAAGTTCGACGAGCAGATGGAATGGCTCGCCGCCACCTACGTCCACGCCCTGAACGTCATCCACTACATGCACGACCGGTACGCCTACGAGCGCATCGAGATGGCGCTGCACGACCGCGACGTGCGCCGCACCATGGCCTGCGGCATCGCCGGCCTGTCGGTCGCCGCCGACTCCCTGTCCGCCATCAAGCACGCCAAGGTCACCGCGGTGCGCGACGAGACGGGCCTGGCCACCGACTACCGCGTGGAGGGCGGCTACCCGGCGTACGGCAACAACGACGACCGCGTCGACGACATCGCCGTGTGGCTCGTCGAGGAGTTCATGAAGAAGGTGCGCAAGCACGAGACGTACCGGGGTGCCGAGCACACCCAGTCCGTGCTGACGATCACCTCGAACGTCGTCTACGGCAAGAAGACCGGCAACACCCCGGACGGACGCCGCGCGGGCGAGCCGTTCTCGCCGGGTGCCAACCCGATGAACGGCCGCGACACCCACGGCTACGTCACCTCGGCCCTGTCGGTCGCGAAGCTGCCGTACGAGGACGCCGAGGACGGCATCTCGCTGACCAACACCGTCACCCCCGACGGCCTGGGCCGCACCCCCGAGGAGCGGATCAAGAACCTGGCGGGCGTGCTCGACGGCTACATGGCCAGCGACGGCTTCCACATGAACGTGAACGTGCTCAACCGCGACACGCTCATGGACGCCATGGAGCACCCGGAGAACTACCCGCAGCTGACCATCCGGGTCAGCGGCTACGCGGTGAACTTCGTCCGCCTCACCCGCGACCAGCAGCTCGACGTGCTGAACCGCACCTTCCACGGCTCCCTCTAGGAACCGTCACAGGCCGCGCGGCCCCGGGGCCGGGCCCTCACCCCGGCCCCGGGCCGCGCGATCCAACGGACACCAGATCAGCAGATCCGAACTGGAGCACCTGCCATGACCGTCCTCTTCGGTACGAGCCTCCCCGTCGGCCCCGACGCGGCGGTCGCCGTCAGCGCCGGCCAGACCCTGGCGGCCGCGGCCACCCAGCGGCCGAGCGAGGGCTCGGTGCACTCCTGGGACCTGTCGACCGGCGTGGACGGCCCGGGCACCCGCTTCGTCACCTTCCTCTCCGGCTGCCCGCTGACCTGCCTGTACTGCCACAACCCCGACACCTGGAAGATGCGCAACGGCAAGCGGACCTCGGCCGACGCCGTGATCGCCGAAGCCGCCAAGTACCGCACTTTCATCGCCGCGTCCGGCGGCGGGGCCACCGTCTCGGGCGGCGAGCCGCTGCTCCAGCCCGTCTTCGCGGGCGAACTGCTGCACCGGCTGAAGCACGAGCTGGGGCTGCACACCGCCCTGGACACCTCGGGCTTCCTCGGCGTACGGGCCACCGACGCGCTGCTGCGCGACACGGACCTGGTCCTGCTCGACATCAAGTCCTGGGACCGGGAGACGTACAAAAAGGTCACCGGGCGGCCGCTGCAGCCCACCCTGGACTTCGCGCGGCGCCTCGCGGACCTCGGCAAGGAGGTGCACGTGCGCTTCGTGCTGGTTCCGGGGCTCACCGACGCGCGGGAGAACATCGAGGGGGTCGCCGAATTCGCCGGCGCCCTCGGCAACGTCTCGCGGGTCGACGTCCTGCCCTTCCACAAGCTGGGCGAGGGCAAGTGGCAGGCCCTGGACATGAACTTCACCCTCCACGACACGCCCTCGCCCGGAGCGGAGCAGGTGGCCGAGGCCAAAGCGATCTTCGCGGCCCGGGGACTGACCGCCGTCTGAACCCGTTCGGCCCAACCGAGGCCATGGCATAACGGGCTGAATCGCCACAGACCGCCTAGCGTGGTGCTGTGTCCGAGCCCACAGAAGTACTCGCCGCAGCCCCGCCACCGCCGGAGCCACCCGAAACCCCGCCGCCGGCCGGCAGATCCGTCACCGCGCGGGCCACCCTGGCCGGCACCGTTGTCTCGCTCCTGCTCATCGCCGCGATCGTGCTGGGCAGCCGGCTGCTGCGCGACTTCGACTCGGCGCTGCTGCCGTACGCGGTCGCGACGGTCTTCCTGGCCTTCGGCGTGGCCTACCGGTACACGGTCTGGGTCTCCGCGCCCGGCGCGCGCCGCCTCTTCAAGAAGGGCTTCGGCAGCTTCTTCTCGGCCGCCAACTTCCGCAAGGCACCCACCGCCCTGCCGAAGATGATCGCCACCTACCTCGGCTTCCAGAAGTTCCTCGGCGCCCGCTCACGCCCCCGCTGGGCCGCCCACCAGCTCATCTTCTGGGGCTGCATCCTGGCCGCGCTCATCACCTTCCCGCTCACCTGGGGCTGGTTCACCTTCACCTCGGACAGCGGCTCCGGACCCGGGTACGAGATGCGGATCTGGGGCTTCAAGGTGCTCGGCTTCGACTCGCTGAACATCCTGGGCTGGCTGATGTTCCACGGCCTGGACGTCGCGGCGGTCCTGGTCATCCCGGGGGCTTCGTACTTCCTGTGGCGGCGGATGAAGGACCGCGGGGCCATCACCGGCCAGCGCTTCGCCTACGACCTGCTGCCGCTGATCTGCCTGATCGTGATCTCCGTGACCGGGCTGCTGCTGACCTTCTCGTCGATCTTCCTGCACGGCGGCGGCTACGAGTTCCTCGCCATCCTGCACATGGTGTCGGTGGTGTTCACCCTCATCTACATCCCGTTCGGGAAGTTCTTCCACATCGTCCAGCGGCCGGCCGCCGTCGGCATGCAGCTGTTCAAGTACACGGCCCGCCAGGAGGACCAGGTCTTCGCCTGCAAGCGCTGCGGGGAGCCCATCGACACCACCCCGTACGTGGAGAACCTGCGCGGCACCATGCAGGACCTGAAGCTCGACTTCAACGCCTTCGTCGAATACTGCCCGCGCTGCAAGCGGGTGCTGCGCGGCAACGCCTATCTGACCCACGTCAAGAAGGGCTTCAAGTGACCGCGACCGACCCCGCCAAGGCCGCGTCGCGGCCCGTTCCGCTCTCCATCGACCCCTCCATCGCCCCGCCCGGCACGCGCAACTTCCGCGACGCGGGCGGCATCCCCGCCGACCAGTGGCGCGCCGACCAGAACGGCGAGACCCTCGTCCCCACCCACTGCTGCTTCTGCGGCGTGCAGTGCGGGATGTACCTGCGCGTGGACAAGGGCGGCAAGGTCTTCGGCGTGGAGCCGCGCAACCACGACATCAACCGGATGCGGCTGTGCCCCAAGGGCATCAACGCCTACCAGCAGGTCAACCACCCCGACCGGCTGACCGCCCCGCTGATGCGCCGCTCCCGCGACGAGGAGTTCAAGGAGACCTCCTGGGAGGAGGCCCTCGACTTCACCGTCTCCGAGATCCGGCGCATCCAGCAGGCCCACGGCAACGACGCCTTCGGCCTGCTCGGCGGCGCCAGCCTGTACTCCGAGAAGACCTACCTGGTCGGCAAGTTCGGCCGGGTCGCCCTCAAGACCCGGCACGTCGACTACAACGGCCGGCTCTGCATGGTCAGCGCCGCGGGCGCCAACAAGCTGGCCTTCGGGATCGACCGGGCCGCCAACCCGTTCTCCGACATCCTCCTCACCGACTGCCTGCTGATCGCCGGGTCGAACGTGGGGGAGTGCTTCCCGGTGATGACCCAGTACGTCTGGGGCGCCCGCGACCGGGGCGCCTCGCTGATCGTGGTCGACCCGCGCGAGACCGCCATCGCCCGCACCGCCGAGGTGCACGTCGCCCTCAAGCCCGGCACCGACTCGGCCTTCTTCAGCGCCGTCCTCCACGTGATCGTCGCCGAGGGCCTGACCGACGACGCCTACCTCGCCGCCCACACCACCGGCTGGGAGGAGGTCAAGCAGTCCGTCGCCGCCTACCCGCCCTCCCGGTCCGCCGCGATCTGCGGGGTCCCGGCCGAGCAGATCGTCCAGGTCGCCCGGATGTTCGGCGGCGCGGGCAAGGCGATGGCCTTCCACGCGCGCGGCATCGAGCACCACTCGCAGGGCGTGGAGAACTGCCTGTCCGTCATCAACCTGTGCGTGGCCACCGGAAACCTGGGCAGGCCCGGAGCCGGCTACGGCACCATCACCGGCCAGGGCAACGGCCAGGGCGGCCGCGAGCACGGCCAGAAGGCCGACCTGCTGCCTGGCGGCCGCTCCATCATGAACGAGGAGCACCGCCGCCAGATCTGCCGGATCTGGGGCATCGAGGAATCCGAGCTCCCGCCCGCCGGCACCTCCATGATGGAGATGGTCTGGCAGATGCAGCGGCGCGAGATCCGCGGTCTGATCGGCATCTGCAACAACCCCTTCGTGTCGCTGCCCAACTACGCGACGGTCAAGGAGGGGTACGACGCCCTGGAGTTCCACGCCCAGTTCGACTTCTTCCTCTCGGAGACCGCGACCAACGCGCACGTGGTCTTCCCGGTCACCGTCTGGGCCGAGGACGAGGGCGTCATGGCCAACACCGAGGCCCGCGTCGTCAAGCACAACAAGGCACAGGAGCCGCCCCCCGGGGTGCGCACCGACACCTGGGTGATGTGCGAACTCGCCAAACGCCTCGGCGCCGGGGACAAGTTCGACTTCGCGGGCTCCCGCGAGGTGTTCGAGGAGCTGCGCGTCGCCTCGGCCGGCACGGTCAACGACTACTACGGCATCACCTACGAACGCCTGGAGGAGACCGGCGGGATCATGTGGCCCTGCCCCTCCACCGACCACCCGGGCACCCCCCGGCTGTTCGAGGGCGGCAAGACCTTCCACCCCGACGGCAAGATCCACATGCAGGTCGTCGAGTGGCACGCGCCGATGGACCCCTACACCGAGGAGTTCCCGCTCTCCCTCACCACCGGCCGCACCGTCGCGCACTTCCTCTCCGGCAACCAGACCCGCCGCCTGGGCGCCCTCGTCGAACAGACCCCGCGCCCCTGGGTGGAGGTCCACCCCTCGCACGGCTTCAAGAACGGCGACCCGGTCCGGGTGGTCACCCGCCGCGGCAGCGAGGTCTTCCCGGCCCTGGTCACCGAGGCCATCCGCCCCGACACCGTCTTCATCCCGTACCACTGGCCCGTCCCGACGGCCGCGAACGCCCTGACCATGGACGCTCTCGACCCCCGCTCGAAGATCCCCGAGTACAAGGTCTGCGCGGCTCGGGTCGAGGCCGCCGAGCAGGTCGACGAGGTTCCCGCGCCGCCCACCGCCCCCGGCCACGAGGCCTATCCGGAGACCCAGGTCTCCCGCACCGACCCCCTGCCCCCCACGTCCCCGCAGGGCCGTGGCACGGCGGAGAGGAGCTGACCCGCCATGATGGGCCGAACGATCTTCATCGATCCGGGCCGCTGCATCGGGTGCCAGGCCTGTGTCTCCGCCTGCCGCGAATGCGACTCCCACCGCGGAAAGTCGATGATCCACCTCGACTACACCGAACCCGGCATGTCCGTCGCCTCCCTCCCGACCGTCTGCATGCACTGCGAGGACCCCGTCGCCCCATGCGCCGAGGTCTGCCCCGCCGACGCGATCCTGGTGACCGCCGACGGCGTGGTCCAGCAGGCCGACACCACCCGCTGCATCGGCTGCGCCAACTGCGTCAACGCCTGCCCCTTCGGCGTCCCGAAGATCGACCTCCAGGCGAAGCTCCAGATGAAGTGCAACCTCTGCTACGACCGGACCGCCTACGGCCTGGCCCCCATGTGCGCCACCGTCTGCCCCACCGGGGCCCTCTTCTACGGAACCCTCGAGGAGCTCCAGGCCGAGCGCCCCGGAGTCCAGGTCGCCGACTCCTTCGCCTTCGGCGACGTGATGGTCAGCACCGGCGTGGCCATGGTGGTGCCCGCCGACAAGGTCCAGTGGCCGGTCCCGGGCGGGCTGCCCGTGGTTGAGGTGAACGGGGTGGACGTCCGATGAGCGTCACCGAACAGCCGGCTCCCGGATCCGGCCGGGATCCCGACGGCGACGCGGCCGCGGAGCAGCTCCGGGACCGGATCAGCGCCGACTCCCTGACCACCCGGCGCGACTACCTGCGGATCGTCGCCACCGTCTCCGGCGGCCTGGCCGTCGGCGGTGTCGGGGTCGCCGCCGGCATGCTGCACCGGCACGGCGACAGCGAGAAGCTGCCCGAGGCCAAACTGGTCGCCGCCCAGCTGGCGCCCGGCCAGTCCGTCGCCTTCCGCTTCCCCGGCGACGAGGACCGCGCGCTGGCCGTACGGCTGGCCGACGGCACCCTCGTCGGCTACTCCGCCGTCTGCACCCACCTGGCCTGCGCCGTGCTCTGGCGCGAGGACCGGGGGCCCGAGGGGGAGCTGTACTGCCCTTGCCACGAGGGCGTCTTCGACGTCCGCACCGGCGAGGTGACCGCGGGCCCGCCACCGCGCCCGCTCCCCATGGTCTTCCTGACCGAGCAGGCCGACGGCAGTGTCTGGGCCATCGCCACCGCCCGGTCGGGAGAGCCGGCCAAGGACGCCCTGTGCCGGCAGTTCGGCGATTCCCGCCCCGAGACGACCCGCAGGCTGGGCTGCCCCGGAGCGGATCGCGCCGCCTCCGACGAAAGCCGACGGACGTGAGCGACGCACAACTGCCCCCGCGCCCCGACTACCGGCCGGGAAGCGCCCAGCCCCGGCTGAACCGGCCGGTGCGCGAGCGGTATCCGCAGATCCGCTCCACCAGCGGCTACGGGGACCCGCGGATCCGGCACACGGGCCCCGGCCCGGGCGCCGGCACCGAGCAGGAGCCGGAGCGGTCCTCGAAGCTCAACGCCCGTCTGACCCTGGCCCTGACCGTGGTCGTCGGACAGCTCTGGGCGCTGACCGTGACCGTCAACGAGTGGATGAAGGGCAACACCGGAACGGCCTGGTGGGGTGCGGGATTCCTGATCCTGTCCTTCCTGGTCGTGATCGTGCTGTGGCTCCTCGACCCGAAGGACCGATGACCATGTCGATACCCACGCCCACCCCGTCCCCGGTGCCCTCGCACCGCGCGGAGACCTACAGGCCCGGCGCCACCATCGGCGACTGGCGGCCCGAGGACGACGGCTTCTGGCAGTCCACCGGCCGCAAGGTCGCCCAGCGCAACCTCTGGGTCTCGATCCCCGCGCTGATGCTCGGCTTCGTGGTCTGGCAGGTCTGGTCGGTCACCGTGGTCAAGCTCAACGACGTCGGCTTCGGCTTCTCCCGGTCGCAGCTGTTCTGGCTGACCGCCATCCCCGGCATCACCGGCGGCACCTTCCGGATCCTGTACACCTTCATCGGGCCGATCTTCGGCGAGCGGAAGTTCACCGCCTTCAGCACCTTCATCCTGATCGCGCCGATGCTGTGGCTGGGCTTCGCGCTCCAGGACACCGGCACCCCGTACTGGGAGCTGGCGCTGATCGCCGCGGTCTGCGGCATCGGCGGCGCCAACTTCGCCTCCTCGATGGCCAACATCGGCTTCTTCTTCCCCAAGCGGGAGAAGGGCAGCGCCAACGGCCTCAATGGCGGGCTCGGCAACCTGGGCGTGAGCGTGGTCCAGCTGGTCGCCCCGCTGGTGGTCACCGCCGCCGTACTCGGCGCCCCGGCCGGCGGCCCCCAGCGCGATGCCAAGGCGAACACCGACATCTGGCTGCAGAACGGCGCCTTCCTCTGGGTGCCGCTGCTGGTCATCATGGCGCTGCTCGCCTGGTTCCTGATGAACGACCTCAAGGTGGCCGCCGCCCCCTTCAGCCAGCAGAAGATCATCTTCAAGCGCAAGCACAACTGGCTGATGACCTGGCTCTACGTCGGCACCTTCGGCTCCTTCATCGGCTTCGCCGCGGGCCTGCCCCTCCTCATCAAGAACAACTTCGAGGCGCAGGGCTACCAGGCCACCACCTATGCCTGGATCGGCCCCTTCGTCGGCGCGCTCATGCGCTGGGCCGGAGGCTGGCTCTCCGACAAGATGGGCGGCGCCAGGGTCACCATGCTGTCCTTCGTCGGCATGGCGGCCGCGCTGGTCGTGGTGATCTTCGCGCTTCCGCACAGCGGGGACCAGGGCAACTTCTGGGCCTTCTTCATCGGCTTCCTGGCGGCCTTCGCCTTCTCCGGCCTCGGCAACGGCTCGACCTTCCGGCAGATCCCGGTGATCTTCCGGGACCAGCACATGCGGGAGGCCGAGGGCAAGGGCCCCGAGGCGCAGGGCGCCGCGCTGAAGCAGTCCGAGATGGAGGCGGGCGCCGTCACCGGCTTCTCCTCCGCCATCGCCGCCTACGGCTTCTTCTTCATCCCCGCGATGTTCGCCGCCATGGCGGTCACGCACGCGCTGTGGCTGTTCATCGGCTTCTACGCCACCTGCCTGGTGGTGTGCTGGTGGTTCTACGCCCGCAAGGGCGCCGAAGCCCCCAGCTGAGCGGGGCCGCCCCCGGGGGCGGCCGTACCCTGGAGGCATGAGCACCCCAGCCGCCCCCGGCCCGCAGCACGGGTCCGCCGTGCCGCCGAAGCCTGAGCCGAAGCCCAAGCCCCGGCTCGTCTTCGACGACCCGCTGGACCAGCAGTCCTCGGACGACACCGACCGGGGCTGGGGCGAGCGGCCGCCCGCTGGCGGAAGCGCGGCCGACCTGGCCCGATTCCTCGACGAGAAGCCCCCGCACCACGTCTGAGCCGCCGGGGCGGCCCGTGCGGACCGCCCGGCTAGAACCCGTCGCGCGACCCCGGTGCCCCGGTGCCGCCGCCACCGCCGTTGGCCCCGCGCTGCGCGACCAGAGCGTCCCGGATCTCCTTGAGGACCTCCAGCTCCGTGATCTCCATGGTCTCCTTGACCCCCTCCTTGGCCTTGCGGCGCGCCTCCACCTTGGCGAGGTACTTCGCCATCGGCAGCACCATCAGGAAGTACACGACGGCCGCGGTGATCAGGAAGGTCAGCGCGGCGTTGAGCACCGAGCCCCAGAGGATCTCGACGCCCGTGGGCTGGCCGCTCGCGTCGACGCCGCAGGGGGCCTTCAGGCACGACTTGTAGACGTCGAGGTTCTTGGTCCCGATGGCTCCCACCAGCGGGCTGATGATCCCCTTGACGATGGAGTTCACGATGTTCGTGAACGCGGCACCGATGACCACGGCGACCGCGAGGTCGACCACGTTGCCGCGCATCAGGAAGGCCTTGAAGCCCGCCAGGATGCTCTCCTTCTTCTTCTCGCTCACCACTGAGCCCTTCTTCATATCTGCCGAACACGGAGTCAACGGTTCCGAAAACTACGGCAGTCCGGGCGCGATGTGTCCAATCGACCCACACCTCTAGGTGACTTGACCGACCGCTTGTGCGAATCAACACAGCGTCACCGCCAGTCGGGCCGTCGCGCCCGCGCCCACGAGGTCCCGCGCGGTATCCCGGGGCACGGACAGCACCACGAGCGCCCCGCCGTCCCCGACACCCGGATCGGGGCCCGGTACTTCGGCGACCCGGGCGCCCGCGGCCACCACTCGCGCAGGCCCGGCGCGCTCCGCCGCGACCACGTCCACCCGGTCGCCGGGCCGCAGCAGCCGCACCGTCCCCGCGTCGGCGATACGCACCGGGGCCGACACCATCCGCACGGGTGCGGGCGGAGCGGCGCCCGGGGAGGCCCGGACCTCCGGTGGCGCGGCCGACCGCGAGGCCTGGGCCTCCGTCCCGCCCACGGCCAGCGCCGCCGCCACGACGGCCAGCCCGGCCGCGACGGCCCGCCGCCGGCGCCGCAGGGCCCGCCGCAGCCGGTCGCCGCCCCGCCCGACCCGCAGCGGCGGGAACGGGGGCACGGCCCGCGCCGGGGGACACGGGGACGAGCACGGGACAGCGGGAGGGGGAGCGGGAGCGGGAAGGGGAAGAGGCGGGTGAACGAGGCCGGAAGCGGACGCGGAACCGCGGCCGGAAGCCGGTACGGAACCGCGTACGGAAGCCGCGGCAGCAGGGGAAGCGGGTGCGCACGAGAGGGCCGAAGAGCGCGCGGGCGTACGGGACATGAGGGCCACCACCAGTCGGAGTGAGTCGCTGTGCCCGGACCCGTCGCCCGGACACAGCCCACGATCCGGCCTCCCGCCCGATCCCGCTCCGGCCTGTGGACGATCCCCAGCTTGTGGACAACCCCGTCACCCGCAGGTGTCAGCCCCCGCTTGTACGGCGGCTATGGCGGCCACCGCGCGTACGGCGGCTATGGCGGCCACCGCGCGTATGGCGGCTACTTCGGCTACGGCAGCTCGATGCCCAGGTCCCAGCCGTCGTGGGCGTGCGTGCACAGGCAGGCCCGCGACTCCGTCGCCGGGAGGGCGGCCACCGCGTCGAAGAGCACCTCGCGCAGCCGGCCGACGTTCTCGCCGAACACCCGCAGCACCTCCGTGTGGGACACGCCCTCGCCGGTCTCGGCGCCCGCGTCGAGGTCCGTCACCAGGGCCATCGACGTGTAGCAGAGCCCCAGCTCCCGGGCGAGGACGGCCTCCGGGTGGCCCGTCATGCCGACCACCGACCAGCCCGCCGCCGCGTGCCAGCGCGACTCGGCGCGCGTCGAGAACCGCGGCCCCTCGATGACGACCATGGTGCCGCCGTCCACCGGCTCCCACTCCCGCCCCCGGGCCGCAGCCAGGGCGACCGAGCGCCCCACCGGGCAGTACGGGTCCGCGAAGGTGGTGTGCACGACGTTCGGCACGCTGCCGTCGGGCAGCGGCTCCCCGTCGAAGTAGGTCTGCGCCCGGGACTTCGTACGGTCGACCAGCTGGTCGGGGACGAGCAGCGTGCCCGGACCGTACTCGGCGCGCAGGCCGCCGACCGCGCACGGGCCCAGTACCTGGCGGACGCCGACCGACCGCAGCGCCCACAGGTTCGCCCGGTAGTTGATCTTGTGTGGCGGGACGGTGTGGCTGCGACCGTGCCGGGGGAGGAAGGCCACCTGCCGGCCGCCCAGCTCACCCACGTACAGGGAGTCGCTCGGGGGACCGTACGGGGTCTCCACCTGGATCTCGGAGACGTCCTCCAGGAAGGAGTAGAAGCCCGAACCGCCGATGACACCGATCTCTGCGTTCACCATGCGGCCACCCTAACCGGGCATGCGGAAGGCCCCGCTGCCCGGTGGGCGGCGGGGCCTTGCGACGTATGGACGCGTGGCGCGCGGACGCGCGGTCAGGCAGCCGAGGTGGAGCTGCTGCCCGTGCTCGACGACGTCGAGGAGGACGAAGCGGCGGGAGCGGCGGCCGTGGACGTCGACGAGGTCGAGGCCGGCTTCGAGGCAGGGGTGCTGCTCGACGAAGCGCCACGGCTGTCGTTCCGGTAGAAACCGGAACCCTTGAAGACGATGCCGACCGCGGAGAACACCTTCTTCAGGCGTCCGTCACAGTTCGGGCACACGGTCAGCGCGTCATCGGTGAACTTCTGCACGGCCTCAAGGCCCTCACCGCACTCGGTGCACTGGTACTGGTAGGTCGGCACGAATTTCCTCCTGGCACTCTGACTCAATGAGTGCTAACGACGCTCCATGGTGACGTATTCCGGCGGATCAGTCCACCGTCACCGGCACGCGGTGACCCATCCCACGCTCGTTCACCCGGTTACGGGAGGCCGCGGGGGCGGCCTGCGAGGTGGCCTGCGGCGCCGCCGGCGGGGTGGCCGGTGCGGCGGACGCGGCGGCCGGAGCGGCGGCGGGGGCCGCGGCCGGCGCCGAGGAGTTCACGATCCGGCTCGGAGCCTTCGGCGCCAGCTTCGCGCGCAGGGCCAGCAGGGTGACCAGGGCCAGCGCGGTGGCGGCCATCGGCACCAGGAAGCCGTACGAGGAACCGTGGGCGTCCGTCAGGCGGCCGGCCAGGGTCACGGCGACGGCCTGCCCGAAGGCGACCGCGCCGGTCAGCCAGGTGAAGGCCTCGGTGCGCGAGGCGGCCGGGATCAGCTGCTCGATCATCGTGTAGCCGGTGATCAGCGCCGGGGCGATGCACAGACCGACGACCAGGCCGAGCGCGCCCAGCAGGACCGCCGAGTTCGCGGCCCACAGGACCGAGGCGGCGGCGGTGAGGCCGATGTAGCCCAGGATCAGGCGGCGGCGCGGGCCGATCTTCCAGGCGATGGCGCCCATGGCGATGCCGGCGACCATGTTGCCCGCGGCGAAGACGCCGTAGAGCAGGCCGTTGGCGCCCGGGTTGCCGATCTCGTTGGAGAAGGCGGCGAGCGAGACCTGCATGCCGCCGAAGACGGCGCCGATCCCGAGGAAGGCGACGATCAGGACGCGCAGGCCCGGGAAGGACAGGGCGGAGGCGTGCCGCTCGCCGTTGGCCGGGCGGCCGACCGGCTTGGGCTGGGTGGCGCGCTGCGCGGCGAAGACGAGACCGCCGACGAGCGTCAGGGTGGCCTCGGTGATCAGGCCCGCCGAGGGGTGGACCTGGGTGCACAGGAAGGTCGCGAGGACCGGGCCGACGACGAAGGTGAACTCGTCGGTGACGGACTCGAACGCGGCCGCGGTCGGCAGCAGCGGGGAGCCCTCGAGCTTGGCGGCCCAGCGGGCGCGGACCATCGGGCCGGCCTGCGGGACGGAGGCGCCGGTCGGGACGGCGGCCAGCACCAGCGCCCACAGCGGGGCGCCGAGGAGCGCGAGGGCGGCCAGCGCGCCCACGGAGGCGGTGTGCGTCAGGGCGGCCGGGACCAGGACGGCGCTCTGGCCGAACCGGTCGGTGAACTTGCCCATCAGCGGGGCGAACACGGCCATGGACACGCCGGTCACGGCGGTCACGATGCCGGCGCTGCCGTAGGAGCCGGTGGTGTGCTGGACGAGCAGGAGGATGCTGACGGTGAGCATCCCGAAGGGGAGCCGGGCGGCGAAGCCGGGAAGTACGAAGCCCAGGGCACCGGGAGTGCGCAGGAGCTGCCCGTAGCCGGGGCGGGCGGACGTGTTGGACGTGGCGGATGTTCCGGTCGTGACCGCGGATGTCACGGCCTTGCCTTTCCGCTGCCTGGTAGAGCGTCCCCGTCTGCGGACGGTGCGTCGCCTTGTGAGCGACCGCACCCGTACATGTGGGAGCCCCGAGAGCTGTCCTCTTGCGCAGAACCGAGTGATACCTGGGCGCCCACTGCGGGAGGGAGCCACGGCCGCTTTGCGGTCGCGCCAGCTCTGCGTCAGGCAGAGTTGGTTCGATCTGTTGTGCCTTCATCGTACAGGGGAACCCACTACCACGCCCTGTGATTGCGGCGACAAGGCGTGTCTTCACCTGCGATTAACGGGAGCTTCGCCTTTTTAAGCCCGCCAAAACAAGGGCAAAGTGGGTCATATATCACGGAAATCGGCCGAATTAGAACGCCGCTCTAAAGTCTGGCTCCATCGGGACGCGTCACCGGCGCGAGCCCGCGGACCCGTTTCCGCCCGTCCCCAGCCACCCGGCCAGCTTGCCGCCGCGCGCCACCGCGCGCAGCCGCGCCTCGGCCGCGTCCCGTACCGGATCCGTGGCCACCACCAGCAGCTCGTCCCCGCGCCGCAGCACGGTCGACGGCAGCGGTACGAAGCTCTTGCCCTCGCGGACCACCAGGGTGACCGAGGCCCCCGCCGGCAGCCGCAGCTCGCTCACCTCGACGCCGTGCATCCGCGAGGCCGGCGGGATCGCGAAGGACAGCAGGTGCCCGCGCAGCTTCTCCAGCGGCGCCGACTCGATGCCGAGGTCGGAGGCGTTCTCGTCGGTGGCCCCGAGCTCCAGCTTGCGCGCCAGCCAGGGCAGCGTCGGCCCCTGCACCAGGGTGTAGACGACGACCAGCACGAAGACGATGTTGAAGACGCGCTCGCTGCCCTCGATCCCGGACACCATCGGGATGGTCGCCAGGATGATGGGCACGGCTCCGCGCAGCCCGGCCCAGGACATCAGGGCCTGCTCCCGCCACGGGATCCGGAAGGGCAGCAGGCTGACGAAGACCTCCAGCGGCCGCGCGACCATCGTCAGGACGAGGCCGATGATCACGGCGGGCCAGAAGTCGTTCACCAGCTCGTGCGGGGTGACCAGCAGGCCGAGCAGGACGAACATGCCGATCTGGGCGATCCAGCCGAGTCCGTCCGCGAACCCCCGGGTGGCCGGCCAGTGCGGGAGCTTGGCGTTGCCGAGCACCATCGCGGCCAGGTAGACGGCGAGGAAGCCGGAGCCGTGCGCCATCGCGCCGGCCGCGTACGCCGTCACGGCGATGGCCATGACGGCGATCGGGTAGAGGCCGGAGGCGGGCAGCGCCACGTGCCGCAGCCCGTACGAGCCCAGGAACCCCACGGTCAGGCCGATCGCGGCGCCGATGGCCAGCTCCAGGGCGATCTTGCCGATCAGGACGTACCAGTCGTCGATCGGGCCGACGGTGGCGAAGGCCACGACCAGGATGACCACGGGGGCGTCGTTGAAGCCGGACTCCGCCTCGAGCACGCCCGTGATCCGGGAGGGGAGCGGGACCTTGCGCAGGACGGAGAAGACGGCCGCCGCGTCGGTCGAGGAGACGACCGCGCCGATCAGGAGGGCCTGGCGCCATTCCAGGCCGACCAGGTAGTGCGCCCCCACGGCCGTGATGCCGACGCTGACCGCGACGCCCACCAGTGACAGCACGATCGCGGCCGGCAGGGCCGGTTTGATCTCTTTCCACTTGGTGCCCAGACCACCCTCGGCGAGGATCACGACGAGCGCGGCATACCCGATGACCTGGGTCAGCTCGGCGTTGTCGAATACGACGTTGCCGATGCCGTCCTGGCCTATCGCGATGCCTATGCCGAGGTAGATGAGCAGGCTGGGGAGGCCGCTGCGTGAAGAGATGCGCACCGCCGCGACGGCGACGAGCAGCACGAGCGAGCAGACCAGCAGTAGCTCATTGAGCGTGTGGACAGTCAGCGGGCGACCCTTCCTCAAAGCGCGCGGAGGATCCGGTGGATCTTTCCTCCGGCGGCAGGTTCGGCAAGTAGTTCGTTACCTTACCTAATCTTTGACGTTCCCTTTACGCGATAGCCACATTGTGAAACGCCTGTTCGTCCCTGTCCTTGCCAGCTCCACCCCTGACGGATCAACGAGTACGGTCCTGCGCCTATGGTTGCTCCCAGCACTCCCAGGACCACCCTGCCCCTCTAAGGACAGCGATGCCCGCCAACGAAACCGCTCCTCCCGTCAAGAAGAAGGGACGACGCGCCCGTCTGATCGTGCTCGTGCTGGTCCTGGCTCTCTTCGCGGGCCTCGGCTACGGGGCGTACTGGGGCGTGGACAGCGTGCGCGCCTCGTTCCCCCAGACGACCGGCTCCCTCAAGGTGCCGGGCCTCACCGGGACCGTCGACGTCAAGCGCGACGCCCACGGCATCCCCCAGCTCTACGCCGACAACGACGACGACCTCTTCCGCGCGCAGGGCTTCGTCCACGCGCAGGACCGGTTCTGGGAGATGGACGTACGGCGGCACATGACCTCCGGGCGGCTCTCGGAGATGTTCGGCCCCGGCCAGGTCGAGACCGACGCCTTCCTGCGCACGCTGGGCTGGCGCCAGGTCGCGCAGACCGAGTACGACAAGAAGCTTTCGGACGAGACCAAGAAGAACCTCCAGTCCTACGCCGACGGGGTCAACGCGTACCTGAAGGGGAAGTCCGGCAAGGACCTCTCCGTCGAGCACGCCGCCCTCAAGCTCAGCGACGGCTACCAGCCCGAGCAGTGGTCCCCGGTGGACTCGGTGGCCTGGCTCAAGGCGATGGCCTGGGACCTGCGCGGCAACATGCAGGACGAGATCGACCGCGCGCTGATGTCGAGCAAGCTCACGCAGGCGCAGATCGACGAGCTCTACCCGCCCTACCCCTTCGACCGGAACAAGCCGATCGTCGACGGCGGCAAGATCACGGGCGGCCAGTACGTGCCCCAGGGCTCCAGCGGCTCCAGCGGCTCCAGCGGCCCCAGCGGCACCGGCGCCAACGGCGGCACCGGCGCGACGGGCTCCCAGGCCTCCGCCGGCACCGGCACCGGCAGCGGGCTCGCCGGCAACGCCACCGCCCAGGGCGCCACCGTCGGCCTGCGCACCCAGCTGACCTCCCTGGCCAAGACCCTGGACGAGATCCCCGCGATCCTCGGCCCCAACGGCAGCGGCATCGGGTCGAACTCCTGGGTGATCGCGGGCAAGTACACGACCACCGGCAAGCCGCTGCTCGCGAACGACCCGCACCTGTCCCCGCAGCTGCCCTCGGTCTGGTACCAGATGGGCCTGCACTGCCGCACGGCCTCGGCCCAGTGCCAGTACGACGTGTCCGGCTACACCTTCTCCGGGATGCCCGGCGTGGTCATCGGGCACAACAACGACATCGCCTGGGGCATGACCAACCTCGGTGCGGACGTCACCGACCTCTACCTGGAGCAGGTCAAGCCCGAGGGCTACGTCTACGACAACAAGGTGATCCCCTTCACCACCCGTGACGAGGTGATCAAGGTCGCGGGCGGCGCCAGCAAGAAGATGACCGTCCGCATCACCAACAACGGCCCGCTCGTCTCCGACCGCAGCGACGAGCTCGGCACGGTCGGCTCCCGCGCCCCGGTCGCCAGCTCCGCGCCCGACCGCGGCAACGGCTACGCCGTCGCCCTGCGCTGGACCGCCCTGGAGCCGGGCAAGTCGATGGACGCGGTCTTCAAGCTGAACAAGGCCAAGAACTTCGACGAGTTCCGCAAGGCCGCCGCCGACTTCGAGGTGCCCTCCCAGAACCTGATCTACGCCGACGGCAAGGGCCAGTCCGGCAACATCGGCTACCAGGCGCCGGGCCGGATCCCGGTCCGCGGCGCCGGCGACGGCCGGATGCCCGCGCCGGGCTGGGACTCCAAGTACGCCTGGAAGACCGCCAAGGACGGCAGCGTCGAGTACATCCCGCAGGGCGAGCTGCCCTTCGAGTCCAACCCCTCGCGCGGCTACATCGTCACCGCCAACCAGGCGGTCGTCGAGAGCGGCACCGGCGCCGGCAAGTACCCGTACCTGCTGACCACCGACTGGGGCTACGGCGCCCGCAGCCAGCGGATCAACGACCTCATCGAGGCGAAGATCAAGGACAGCGGCAAGATCTCCACCGACGACATGCGCGCCATGCAGATGGACAACAGCAGCGAGATCGCCGCGCTGCTGACCCCGATGCTGGCCAAGATCCAGGTCTCCGACCCGGACGTGCGCTCCGCGCAGAAGCTCCTGGAGGGCTGGAACTACACCCAGGAGAACGACTCGGCCGCGGCCGCCTACTTCAACGCGGTCTGGCGCAACATCCTCAAGCTGTCCTTCGGCGACAAGATGCCCAAGGAGCTGCGCATCGAGGGCAGCTGCATGAACGTCCGCGCCGACAGCAGCGGTCCGGCCGACGAACTCGCCGAGACGGTCCGCGAATGCGGCACCCGCGGCCCCGACTCGGCGCAGCCGGACGGCGGCGACCGCTGGTTCGAGGTGGTCCGCCGCCTGGTCAAGGACGAGAAGTCGCCCTGGTGGCAGTCGCCCGCGGCGCGCAACAAGCCCGCCGCCACCACCCGCGACGAGCTGTTCGCGCGGGCCATGGCCGACGCCCGCTGGGAGCTCACCGCCAAGCTCGGCAAGGACCAGTCGACCTGGAGCTGGGGCCGGCTGCACCAGCTGACGCTGAAGAACCAGACGATCGGCACCGAGGGCCCCGGCTTCATGCAGTGGCTCCTCAACCGCGGCCCGTGGAACCTGGGCGGCGGCGAGGCCACCGTCAACGCCACCGGCTGGAACGCCTCCAGCGGCTACGGGGTCACCTGGGTCCCATCGATGCGGATGGTCGTCAACCTCAACGACCTCGACAAGTCCCGCTGGATCAACCTGACGGGCGCCTCGGGGCACGCGTACAACGGGCACTACACGGACCAGACGACGATGTGGGCCAAGGGCGAACTGCTGGACTGGCCCTTCGGCAAGGACGCCGTGGACAAGGCGACGGTCGACACCCTGACCCTCACGCCTTAGAAGCGGAGCACCCCGGACGGGGTGGCCACCGCCTGGACGGGGTGGTCGTGCGGTTCCTCCGGGACCCGCGCGACCACCTCGTCGTCGTAGAGGAGCACCACCAGTGCGGGATGCGCCCCGGCGCGCTCCAGCCGCTCCAGGACCCGGTCGTACGAGCCCCCGCCGCGGCCCAGCCGCATCCCGCGGCCGTCCACCGCGAGCCCGGGCAGCAGCACGGCGTCGGCCGCGGTCACCGCGTCCGGCCCGAGCGCCGGCCCGGTCGGCTCCAGCAGCCGCATCTTCCCCGGGTGCGCGGCCTCGGCGAGGCCGCCCGGACCCTCGTACGCCGCCCAGTCGAGGTCGTTGTCGGGCAGCAGCAGGGGCAGCAGCACCCGCTTGCCGGCCGTGCGCAGGGCGTCGAGGAGGGCCCGGGTGCCGGGCTCCGTGCCGATGGAGACGTACGCCGCGACCGTTTGGGCACCGGCCAGTTCGGGTAGGGCGAGGGCCGTGACGGCGAGTGCGTCGGCCGCCGCGCGGCAGGTTTCGGGGGACAAGGCGCGGCGGGCGGCGAGGAGTTCCCGGCGCAGTCGAGCCTTGATGGAAACGGGATGCGGATTCTCTGTCACAGCGGATTCAAATATCCTCGGGAAATCGGCACATAAGTGGACCTACCTACTGCGATCTGGCCTGGCGTTCGGCAGGACCCACTATCGTTCGGGGCATGACTATGTTGCACCCCGTGATCAAGAAGGCCGTGATTCCGGCTGCGGGCCTCGGCACTCGCTTCCTTCCGGCGACCAAGGCGACCCCGAAGGAAATGCTCCCCGTTGTGGACAAGCCGGCCATCCAGTACGTGGTCGAGGAAGCCGTGGCGGCCGGGCTCGACGACATACTCATGATCACTGGGCGTAACAAGCGCGCTCTCGAAGACCACTTCGACCGCAACTACGAGCTGGAGTCGGCCCTCATCGCCAAGGGCGACGACGACCGGCTGAAGAAGGTCCAGGAATCCAGCGACCTGGCCACCATGCACTACGTCCGCCAGGGCGACCCCCGGGGCCTGGGCCACGCCGTGCTGTGCGCCGAGCCGCACGTCGGCCGCGAGCCCTTCGCCGTCCTGCTCGGTGACGACCTCATCGACCCGCGCGACCCCCTGCTGCGTCAGATGGCCGAGATCCACGGCCGCACCGGCGGCACCGTCATCGCGCTCATGGAGGTGGACCCGGCCAGCGTGCACCTCTACGGCTGCGCCGCCGTCGAGGCCACCGACGAGGACGACGTGGTCCGCATCACCGGTCTCGTCGAGAAGCCGGACCCCGCGGACGCCCCCAGCAACTACGCGGTGATCGGACGGTACGTCCTCAACCCCGCGATCTTCGACATACTGCGGGAGACCGAGCCGGGCCGCGGTGGGGAGATCCAGCTCACCGACGCCCTGCAGAAGCTGGCCGCCGACGAGACCATCGGCGGTCCGGTGCACGGCGTGGTCTTCCGGGGCCGCCGCTACGACACCGGCGACCGCGGCGACTACCTGCGGGCCATCGTCCGCCTCGCGTGCGAGCGCGAGGACCTGGGCCCGGAGTTCCGCACCTGGCTTCACCGTTACGTCACGGAGGAGATGTAGCACCTTGAGCAGTTCCGCACCGCAGCATCCTCGACCGGCTGGCGGCCACCGCCTGTGGTCCGTGGACGAGCACCTCGCGGACGTCCTCGCCACCGTCCGGCCGCTGGAGCCCATCGAGCTCCAGCTGCTGGACGCACAGGGCTGTGTCCTGGTCGAAGACGTCACCGTGCCCGTCGCCCTCCCGCCCTTCGACAACAGCTCCATGGACGGCTACGCCGTCCGCACGGCCGACGTCCAGGGCGCGAGCGAGGAGTTTCCCGCGGTGCTGACGGTCATCGGGGACGTCGCGGCGGGCAGCGGCGAGCTGCCCACCGTGGGCCCCGGCGAGGCCGCCCGCATCATGACCGGCGCCCCGCTGCCGCCCGGCGCGGAAGCCGTCGTACCGGTCGAGTGGACCGACGGCGGCACGGGCGGGGGCGCGGCCTCCGGGATGACCCCGGCCAGCGCCGCCCCCGAGGGCTCGGGCGGCGAGGTACGGGTGCACCGCCCGGCCGAGGCCCGGGCGCACGTCCGCTCGCGCGGCAGCGACGTACAGGCCGGCGACCTGGCCCTGGCGGCCGGGACCGTCCTCGGGCCGCCGCAGATCGCCCTGCTGGCCGCCATCGGGCGGGGCACCGTACGGGTGCGGCCGCGCCCGCGCGTGGTCGTGCTGTCCACCGGCAGCGAGCTGGTCCAGCCGGGCGAGACGCTGGCCTCCGGGACGATCTACGACTCCAACAGCTTCGCGCTGGCCGCGGCCGCGCGGGACGCCGGAGCCATCGCCTACCGGGTCGGCGCCGTCGAGGACGACGCCGACACGCTGCGCGCCACCATCGAGGACCAGCTGATCCGGGCCGACCTGCTGGTCACCACGGGCGGGGTCAGCGTCGGCGCGTACGACGTGGTCAAGGAGGCGCTGACCTCGGTGGCCGGCGGCGAGGACGACGTCGACGGCGGCAAGATCGACTTCCGCAAGCTCGCCATGCAGCCCGGCAAGCCGCAGGGCTTCGGCACCATCGGCCCGGACCACACCCCGCTGCTGGCGCTGCCCGGCAACCCGGTGTCCTCGTACGTCTCCTTCGAGCTGTTCGTGCGCCCCGCGATCCGCGCGCTCATGGGCCTGCCCGAGTCCGAGGTGGGCCGGCCGACCGTGCGGGCGGTGCTCAAGGCGGACAAGGCGCTCGGCTCCCCGGCCGGCCGCCGGCAGTTCCTGCGCGGCAAGTACGACGCGCAGAGCGGGACGGTCAGCCCGGTCGGCGGATCGGGCTCGCACCTGATCGCCGCGCTGGCCCACGCCGACTCGCTGATGGTCGTACCGGAGGACGTCACCTCGGTGGAGCCGGGGAGCGAGCTGGAAGTGGTCCTGCTCGGCTGAAGCCCCGCCGGTGCGGGTAGCGTGTGTCGCACCACACAGGCCCCTCAGGGGCCCAGAGCGGAGCGGCGCAGCGATGAGTACCGAGAGCAGGCTCACCCACCTCGACGAGGCCGGCGCGGCCCGGATGGTCGACGTCTCCGAGAAGGACGTCACCACCCGGACGGCCCGCGCCAGCGGGCGGGTACTCGTCTCACCCCGGGTGATCGAGCTGCTGCGCGGCGAGGGCGTCCCCAAGGGCGACGCCCTCGCCACCGCGCGGATCGCCGGGATCATGGGCGCGAAGAAGACCCCCGACCTGATCCCGCTCTGCCACCCGCTGGCCGTCTCGGGCGTGAAGGTCGACCTGTCGGTGGCCGACGACGCCGTGGAGATCCTCGCCACCGTGAAGACGACCGACCGCACGGGCGTCGAGATGGAGGCCCTGACGGCGGTCGCCGTCGCCGGGCTCACCGTGATCGACATGGTGAAGGCCGTGGACAAGGGCGCGGTCATCACGGACGTGCGGGTGGAGGAGAAGACCGGCGGCAAGTCCGGCGACTGGGCGCGCTCGTGAACGCCCCGCGCGGCGGCGAGGTGCACAGCCACAGCCACAGCCACAGCCCCGGCCTTGGCCACGGCAGCACGGCTGCGTCGCCCGCGCCCGCGGCCCCCGGTGCCGCTTCCTCGGGCCGGGCGCTGGTGGTCACGGCCTCGAACCGGGCCTCGCAGGGCGTGTACGCCGACAAGGGCGGCCCGCTGCTCGCCGAGGCGCTGGAGCAGCTCGGCTTCGCGGTGGACGGGCCCCGGGTCGTCCCCGACGGCGATCCCGTCGAGCAGGCGCTGCGCGAGGGCGTGGCCGCGGCGTACGACGTCATCCTGACCACCGGCGGCACCGGCATCTCGCCGACCGACCGCACCCCGGACGCCACCGCGCGGGTCCTGGACTACGAGATTCCGGGCATCCCGCAGGCCATCCGGGCCGAAGGGCTGGCGAAGGTGCCGACCGCGGCGCTGTCCCGGGGCCTGGCGGGCGTGGCCGGGCACACCCTGATCGTCAACCTGCCGGGTTCGACGGGCGGGGTGCGCGACGGCCTGGCCGTCCTGGCCCGGATCCTGCCGCACGCCGTGGACCAGATCCGCGGCGGTGACCACCCCAGACCCGCGGAGCATTCCGGGAGCACGAGCTGAACGGCCCCTCCTGGCCGGTCGTCCTGACGGACGGCGATGTCACGCTCCGGCCGATAAAGCTGCGGGACCAGAAGGCGTGGCGCGAGGTCAACCGGCGCAACCGCGAGTGGCTCCGGCCGTGGGAGGCGACGATTCCGCCGCCCGCGCCGTGGGGGCCGGTGATCCAGCGGCCGACGTACCGCCAGATGGTCCGCCACCTGCGGGCGGAGGCGAACGCGGGCCGCATGCTGCCGTTCGTCATCGAGTACCAGGGCCGTCTCGTCGGCCAGCTGACGGTCGCCGGGATCACCTGGGGCTCGATGTGCGCGGGCCACGTCGGCTACTGGGTGGACCGCGAGGTCGCGGGCCGCGGGGTGATGCCGACGGCGGTCGCGCTCGCGGTGGACCACTGCTTCCGGAAGGTCGGCCTGCACCGGATCGAGGTGTGCATCCGCCCCGAGAACGGGCCGAGCCGCCGGGTGGTGGAGAAGCTGGGCCTGCGCGAGGAGGGGCTGCGGCCGCGCTACCTGCACATCGACGGGGCCTGGCGCGACCACCTCGTCTACGCGGTCACGGCCGAGGAGGTGCCGGAGGGGCTGCTGCGGCGCTGGCACCGGGCACGCCACGCGCAGTCCCCGCCGAAATGAAGAAACGAATATCCGTTCGAATTAAGACCTTCGCGGAACCGATTCGCCCATAACCTGATCCGAAGAGTCACAAAAAAAGTCCGTGATATCAGCGAGATCGCGCGACACACCGGCCCAATTGGCCGATCCCCTCGCCCGTACCCCTCTACGGTGTGAGGTGTGAGCAGCAGCGGCCTCATCTACGCAGTCATTGTCGGGGCCTGGGCCGCCTACTTGGTGCCCATGTGGCTCCGGAGGCAGGACGAGCTGAACGAAGCCCGTCCGACGGAACGCTTCTCCACTGCCATTCGGCTGCTTTCCGGCCGGGCGGGAATGGAGCGCCGTTACGCCAAGGGACTGCGTGAGCGCGGTGACGAGCAGGCGGAGCCCCAGCCCCACGCGGACCCGGACGCCGCGACGGAAACGGTGAATTCCGTGGACGCCGACGTCCGGGCCGTCGGCGTGCCCCCGACCAGGGCGGAGCCGAGACCGGCCGCCGCCGAACGGGAGCAGCGCGCGGAGCGGGCCCGGCGCGAACAGCGCCTCCAGGTCCTCGCGCGCCGCCGGCGCACCACCGCACTGCTCTTCCTCGTCTTCACCCTCGGCGCGGTCGTCGCCGCGGTCGGCGGACTGCGCTTCCTGTGGGCCCCGGCCGTGCCCGCCCTGCTGCTGAGCGCGTACATCGTGCACCTGCGGGTCCAGGAGCGCCGGCGCTACGAGTTCACCATGGACCGGCGGCGCGCCGAGGCCGCCGCCCGGCAGCTGCGGGAGAACCGCCAGCGCCGCTGCCACCCCGAGGACGCCGCCGGAGCGGGCGCCGACCCGGACCCCGCGCCACCCGTCTCCCCGCAGGAAGCCGGACGGCGCGCCCTGGTCGAGCAGACCGACCACGCCGAGTGGGTGGACCAGCAGCGCGAGCGCGAACGCGGCCCCGCCCGAGGTGACAGCTGGGAGCCCGTCCCGGTCCCGCTGCCCACGTACGTGACGGCCCCGGTCGCCCCGCGCGCCACCGGCCCGGCCGCCCCGGACGCCTGGAGCTCGACCCGCTCCAGCACGGCCGAGCCGACGGAACCCCGCCTGCGCGCCCAGCCCGCCGTCCCGGCGCCCAAGACGGAGACCAAGCCCCCGAGCACCCCGCGCCCGCGCGGCCGCGACCGGGGCCGCACCCCGCTGTTCGACCAGTACGAGGGCGAAGACCGCCCGCGCGCCGCGAACGAGTAACGGGTGACCTGCGCGGACCCTCCGGGATACGCGTTTTGGAGCACCCCCGCCGGGATGCTAATGTTTCACACGTCGCAAGGGCCTGTGGCGCAGTCTGGTAGCGCACCTCGTTCGCATCGAGGGGGTCTGGGGTTCAAATCCCCACAGGTCCACAGACGATGAAGATCCCGCCCGATCGCAAGATCGGGCGGGATCTTCTGCTTTCCCGGTGCGCCCCTACCCGCGCGTAAACCCCATGCGAACCTCCAATCCCAGACGGTTAAACTCCGCCTGCCCGCAACTCCCGTGAAGGTCACCGGGGTCGGGCTGCTCGAACGGGGGGTTCATGAGCTCGCTGCCCATTGGCAGAAGAGCGGACAGGAGACGGGGGAGAGGCCGCGGGGTTTTTGCCGCCGGCGCCCTGCTGCTCGCCGTACTGACCGCCACCACCGGCCCGACCGGATCCGCGTTCGCGGCCGCCGCGCCGCCCGGGGCCGCCGCCGCACCGCAGGCCGAGCCCACCGCGCCCGCCGAGTCCGCCAAGGCCGGGCCCAAGGCCCTGCCGAAGGCCGACCCGAAGGCCGACCGCGAAGCCGCCGTCACGGCGCTCGCGAAGAGCGGCGCGGCGCAGGCCTGCCCGCCGGCCCTCGCACCGCACACCACCGTCGACTGCGTCGTCGAGCCGTACCAGACGGCCTCCTTCACGCTCACGCTGCCGCAGCAGAAGGACGTGGTGCTGTACCAGGTCCTCCACACGCGCTGGGCCAACCACCGGCTGATCGCCCCCGACGGCGTGGCCGTCACCTGCGAGAACGTCCTCGGGTCCGGCTCCGCGGGCGGCACCATGCGCTGCCCGACGGGCACGGCGGGCACGTACCGGCTGGAGATCGCGGACCAGAGCGGCTCGCAGAACACCGTCTCGGCGGCGTACGTCCCGGTGCTCACCTCCACCGCCTGCAAGGCGGTCGGCGCCGCCGACCGCAAGCTCGGCGCCCCGACCGTGTTCCGCGGTTCGCTGGCCGCCGGCTCCGCGGGCGACTGCTACACGCTGGACCTGGCGGCGGGCGAGGTGCTGCGCCGCTACGCGTCCACGTACCGGGTCGACGCGGACGTGTACGACGCCACCGGCAAGGTGGTCTGCAGCCTGGGGACCAACGCGGACACGGAGTTCGACTGCAAGCTCGCGGGCACCGCGCCCTACCGGGTGTCGGTGCTGCAGGGCTCCGGAACCGCCGAGGCCTACGACCTCAGCCTGGCCCGGCTCTCCAAGCCGGAGGGCTGCCCCGTGTTGGAGCCGCAGGCGTTCGGCGCATCGCCGGACCTGAGCTCCACCGCGCGCTGCCGCACCCTGAGGGTGCCGCAGGCCGGTCACTACACCTTCGCCCCGGTGGCCTCGGGCAGCGCTCCGTACGGAGGGCTGTTCGCCGCCGACGGCACCGCGATCAACGCGTGCCGGCAGGGTGCCTGCGACCTGACTCCTGGCGACTACACCTGGGTCGTCGAAGCGAGCAACGGCGACGCTGGTGCGTTCGGCATCGCCTTCCACTCCGCCAGGGAGACGCGCGGCTGCACCGCGACCCACGACAACGGCCTGGTGGCCGGCCCGGCCGCCGCCACCTTCGGCGGGCTCGGGCAGAAGCTCTGCCTGACCCT
This sequence comes from Streptomyces sp. NPDC058525, assembly GCF_042719495.1. Lineage (NCBI taxonomy): Bacteria > Bacillati > Actinomycetota > Actinomycetes > Kitasatosporales > Streptomycetaceae > Streptomyces > Streptomyces sp. NPDC058525. Next base: position 7,991 of record NZ_JBHXNP010000046.1, on the reverse strand, counting down.
GCCGACCGCCAGCGGGCAGGGCCTCTACTTGCTCAACCGGCCGCCTGCCGAGGGCATCAGGGCCGCTGTGACGGTGTACGACGCGGCAGGGGCCGAGCAGTGCAAGGCGGACGGCTACACGTTCTACGTCTGCAAGCTCACGGGCACCGCTCCATTCCGGGCGGTCCTGAACGGCGAGCCGTCCAAGGCCTTCCGGCTGGTGATCCACCGGACCGGCAACGCCGAGGGCTGCGCGGCCTGGCCGCAGAGCGGGTTCGACGGCTCCTGGGGTGCGGAGGCTCCGGTCAGCGGGGAGGTGCGGCAGCACTGCCTGAGCCTGCCGGCCGACAAGCACTCCACCGCGGAGATGATCGACTACACCAACCTCCAGAACAAGGTGAACGGCGAGGTCCTGCTCGTCGACCCCGCGGGCACCACCGTGTGCGCGACCGCTCCCAGCTCGACCACCACATGCGTCCTTGCTGCGGGTGTCCCGTACACCGCCATGGTGGTTTTCACGGGGTACGGATCGGACACCTACAAGCTGGTCCGGCGTGATGTGTCGCCGACCGCGAAGTGCGTGACGCCGGCCTCGACGAAGGTTGGCGGCCAGTCCACGTCCTTCGACCTGACCTCGGCGCTCGACGCCCGCTGCGTACGGGTCTCCGCCGCGGCCACGGACAAGTTCTGGCTGAGTTCGCGGACCCTGGGGAACGCACGCTACGAGCCCTCCGCGCTGATGATGGTGCTCGACGCCAACGGCAAGTACCTCTGCCGCCAGACGGGCGCCTCCTGCCGGGTCACCGGCTCGACCTCATACGTCGCGGTCGTAGCCGCCTCGGGCTACAAGGACAAGCCCATCCGTGCCAATGTGGACACCTGGAAGGTCGGCACGGCGGCCGGATGGGTACAGGAGTGCACGGCCAACCCCATCTCGGTCAACGGCTTCCCGTCGCGAAGCGGGGTGCTTACCGAGTCGTCGGCGGGCTATTGCGCCGTGGTCGACGTAAAACCAGGCCAGGCCTTCAAGGTTGTCGGCACCAGCAGTTCGACCACCAGCGAGCACCCGTCTCTGAACCTGCACAGCGCTGCGCGGTGGACAAGTGAGAACCTTGAGTACCAGTGCGGACAGGTATGGGGCGCGTTCGGCGCCCGGTGCCAGGCGCTCAGCTACACCGAGCCCACCCAGGCCGTACTCCTGATGAGCGCAGCCCACAGCGCCACGCCCGTCGAGTACAGCATGCAAGGCCTCTGTGACACCGAATGCGTACACCCGAAGCCGGGGGCTGTGCCGACTTCGATAAGCCCTGCCACGGGCCCCGCCGGGACACAGACCCACGCCGTCGTCCACGGGACCGGATTCACCCTGGACACCAAGCTCCACCTGGTGCGCAGCGGCACCTGGGATGACCCGAAGCCGGTCATGAAGGTGCTCTCCGTGAACGCCGACGGCACCGTGCTCGACGTTCTGGTCGACACGAACGGGCTGGAGCCGGGCACCTATGACGTGGCGCGCGACGGTTACACACCCAGCCCCGGACAGCCCTCCCCTGGCTACCTGCCCAAGGCGTACACGGTGACGCCCGCAGCGACGCTCTCGAAGAGCCGGTTCGTGCCGATCACGCCGTCGCGGTTCCTGGACACGCGTGACGGTGTCGGGGCGACGAAGGCGCGGGTCGGTCCGGGCGGTGTCGTGACCCTGCAGGTCGCGGGAGTGAAGGGGGTCCCGGCCAGTGGGGTGACGGCGGTGGTGATGAACGTGACCGCCGTCAACCCGACCGAGGCCGGGCACGTGATGGTCTACCCGAACGGGCAGCCCAAGCCGGCCGTGTCGAACCTCAACTTCTCGGCCGGGCAGATCGTGCCCAACCTGGTGACCGTGCCGGTCGTGAACGGGAAGGTGGACCTGCGCAACAACGCGGGTTCCGTCGACCTGATCGCGGATGTGACCGGGTACTTCACCGACAAGGCGGCGACGGGTTCGGCCTTCACTCCGATCACGCCCTCGCGGTTCCTGGACACCCGTGACGGCACGGGTGCAACCAAGGCCCGGGTCGGTCCGGGCCGTGTGGTCTCCCTTCAGGTGGCCGGTGTGAAGGGGGTTCCCGCCAGCGGGGTGACCGCGGTGGTCATGAACGTGACCGCTGTCGATCCGACCGAGTCGGGCCACGTGACCGTCTACCCGAACGGGCAGGCGGCCCCCGGAGTATCGAACCTCAACTTCACGGCCGGTCAGGTCGTCCCGAACCTGGTGACGGTCCCGGTCGTGAACGGGAAGGTGGACCTGCGCAACAACTCGGGTTCGGTCGATCTGATCGCCGATGTCACGGGCTACTACTCGGCCACGGGGTCCATGTTCTCGGCCGGTTCGCCCGTGCGGCTGCTGGACACCCGGGAGGGTCTCGGCGCCCGCGCAGGGGCGGTCGGCCAGGGCGGCGTAGTCAGCCTGCAGGTCGCCGGGGTCGAGGGTGTGCCACTGACGGGGGTCACCGCGGTGGTCCTCAACGTCACCGTCACCAACCCGACCCACGACGGTCACCTCATCGTCCAGCCGCACGGGGTTGAGCGCCCGAACGTCTCGAACCTCAACTTCAGGGCCGGGCAGACTGTCTCCAACCTGGTGGTCGTTCCGGTCGTGGACGGTCGGGTGACCTTCTACAACAACACCGGGTCTGCCGACGTCATCGCCGACCTCAACGGCTGGTTCACCGCCTGAGCCGACCGCGCGCACCCCGGGGGGCCCGTCCGATCTCACGATCGGGCGGGCCCCTCGGCCGTTGAGCGGGGAGCGCGGTGGGTTGAATGGGCCCATGACGATCACGAGTGAGCCGAGTGAGCCGAGCCGGCCGGATGGTGCGACGGCGCAGGCGTGGGCCGCGCTCGGTGGGGCGGCGGAGCTCGCCGGGCGGGTGCGGTACCGCGGGGCGCCGGGGTTGGGGCACGGGCCGCTGCCGGTACGGGAGCTGGCGCGGGCCACGGTCGGGGTGTGCGCGCTCGCCGCGGCCGAGCTGGCCGCCGTACGGGCCGGGGGCGGGGCCGCCGACGCGGATCCGCCCGTCGTGGACGAGGGCGCGGTGGCCACGGCCTTCGTCAGCGAGCGCAGGCTGAGGGTGCGGGGGCGGGAGCCCGTGAGCTTCGCCCCGCTGTCCGGCTTCTGGCGGGCGGCGGACGGCTGGCTGCGCACCCACGCCAACTACCCGCACCACGAGGCCGCACTGGTGCGGGCCCTCCGGCTGCCGTCCGCGACACCGGAGGCGGTACGGGCCGCGGTGGCGGGCCGGACGGCCGTCGAGGTGCAGGAACGCGTCTACCGGGAGGGCGGGCTCGCCGTCGCCGTGGCGCGGGAGTACGGGGAGCCGCGGCCGCTGGCCGAGACCGTACGGGAGTCCGGGGCGCAGGGCCGCAGGACGCCGGGGCCGGCCCCCGCGGGGCTGCCCGCGGCCGGGGTGCGGGTGCTGGACCTGACCCGGGTGATCGCGGGGCCGGTCGCGACGCGCACGCTCGGGCTGCTGGGCGCGGACGTGCTGCGCATCGACGCGCCGGGGCTGCCGGAGGCGGCCGACACGTACGCGGACACCGGCTTCGGCAAGCGGTCGGCGCTGCTGGACCTCGCGGCCGCGGCGGACCGGGAGGTGTTCGAGGGGCTGCTGGCCGGGGCGGACGTGGTGGTGACCGGCTACCGGCCGGGCGCGCTGGAGCGGCACGGGCTCGGGGCCGCGGAGCTGCTGGAGCGGGCGCCGGGGCTGGTGGTGGCCCAGCTGTGCGCGTGGGGCTGGGACGGGCCGTGGGCCGGCCGCCGGGGGTTCGACTCGCTGGTGCAGGCGGGCTACGGGATCGCCGCGCGGTACGCCGGTCCGGACGGCGCCCCCGGGGTGCTGCCGGCGCAGGCCCTGGACCACGGCACGGGGTACCTGGTGGCAGCCGGGGTGCTGCGGGCGCTGGCGCGGGGCGGCGGGCGGGCGCTGCGGTTCTCCCTGGCGGGTACGGCCTCGTGGCTGGTCCGGGAGGTCCCGGCGGCGGCCGGGCCCGGCGCCGCGGAGTACGCGGCGGAGCCGTGGCTCAGGGAGGCGGACTCGGGGTACGGCCCGCTCCGGTACGCCGCGAGCCCCTTCGGGGACTGGCCGGCGGGCCCGTCCCGCTGGGGCGCGGACCGGGCCGCCTGGCTCCCGCGGTAGGGCGCCGCGTCAGGGCAGGAGCGGCTTGGCCATGCAGCGGCTGGAGTCGTGGAAGCGGTAGTGGCCGAACTTCGGGGCCATGGCGTAGCCCGAGGACAGGTACAGCGCGATGGCCTCCGGCTGCTGGTCGCCCGTCTCCAGGACCATCCGGGTCCGGCCCGCCGCGCGGGCGTCGGCCTCCAGGACGGCCAGGATCCGGCGGGCCAGGCCCAGGCCGCGGGCTTCCGGTATCACGTACATGCGCTTCAGCTCGGCGTCGCCGTCCGAGTAGCCCTCGTCGTTCTGCTCCTGGCCGCGCCACCCGCCGCTGGCGACCGGCACGCCCTGGGCGTCGTACGCGAGCAGGTAGAGGCCCCGCGGCGGGACGAACATGGCGGGGTCGAGGAAGGTGGCGTCGCCCTCGCCGTCCTCGTACCGGGCCTGGTACTCCAGCTGGACCTGGTCATTGAGCTTGACCGCGTCCGGGTGGTCGTACGGCACTGGCTGGAGCTGGATCCCATGAGACATCGGAACATCGTACGGAACGCTGCCGCTAGGGTGCAGGGATGCTCACTGTGACCTCCGTGAATGTGAATGGGATCCGCGCCGCCGCCAAGAAGGGCTTCGGGGCGTGGCTCGAGGGATCCGACGCCGACGTGGTCTGCCTCCAGGAGGTACGGGCCGAGGAAGGGCAGATTCCGGAGGAGGTGCGCAGCCCCGAGGGCTGGCACACCGTGTTCGCGCCGGCCGCCGCCAAGGGGCGGGCCGGGGTCGCGCTCTACACGCGGCGGGCGCCCGAGCGGGTGCAGGTGGGGTTCGGCAGTGACGAGTTCGACACCAGCGGGCGGTACCTGGAGGTCGACCTGCCCGGCGTGACCGTCGCCAGCCTCTACCTGCCGTCCGGTGAGGCCGGGACCGAGAAGCAGGACGAGAAGTACCGCTTCATGGCGGAGTTCCACACCTACCTCCAGACGCTGAAGGCGCGGGCCGCGGCGGACGGGCGCGAGGTCGTGGTCTGCGGGGACTGGAACATCTGCCACCGCGAGGCCGACCTCAAGAACTGGAAGACGAACCGGAAGAACGCCGGCTTCCTGCCCGAGGAGCGCGAGTGGCTCGGCACCGTATACGACGCGGCCGGGTACGTGGACGTCGTGCGCGAGCTGCACCCGGACACCGAGGGCCCGTACTCCTGGTGGTCCTACCGCGGGCGGGCCTTCGACAACGACGCGGGCTGGCGGATCGACCTCCAGGTCGCGACCCCGGGCCTGGCGGCGAAGGCCGTGAAGGCGTTCGTGGAGCGGGCCGAGACGCACCCGGAGCGGTGGTCCGACCACGCGCCGGTGACGGTCGTCTACGAGCTCGGTGTGTGACCGGAAGCGGAAGCGGAAGCGGATTCGGTGCCGGACGCCAGCAGGCGGTCCATCGCCATCGTGAGCTCCGCCTCGACCACGCTCTTCGCCAGCGGGCGCAGGCGCGGGAGGGCGTCGTCCGCCAGGTGGGCCGAGATCAGCTCGGCGAACAGGGCGGCCATCGCGTCCGCGTGCTCGCGGACGCGGCGGCCCGTCTCCAGGACGGCCGCCAGCGGGACGCCCTCGCGCACCAGGGCCGAGGAGACGTCCAGCAGGCGGCGGCTGACGTGCACGATCTCGTCGCCGTCGGTGGCGAGGTAGCCGAGGGCGAGGGAGGCCGCCAGGTTCTCCGGGGTGACCTCGCCCTCGAAGTAGTCGGCCAGCGCCTCGGGCGTCAGCCGGACCGGGGTCTCCTCCGACCAGCCGATGCCGAGCAGTTCGCCGAGCTGGCCGACGTCGCGGCCGTTCTCGAAGGCGGCGGTCAGCTCCGCGATGCCGCCGAGGGTGTGGCCGCGTTCGAGCAGGGCCGCGATGGTGCGCAGCCGGGCCAGGTGGTGGTCGTCGTACCAGGCGATGCGGCCCTCGCGGCGCGGCGGCGGGAGCAGCTTGCGCTCGCGGTAGAAGCGCAGGGTGCGGACCGGTATGCCGGCCGCCTCGGCCAGCTCCTCCGTACGGTATTCGCGCACTGTCGTTCCTGCTTCCCTGTCCACCACGCCCGAAGCCTATGGCGTACTGGCGGTAACTTTCCGGGCTCGCCCCCTACCCATGAGTACGGGGCTGCTCTACTCTCCCGATTGTGCCAGTGATTGCTGGCAGTGTTGCGGATGTGGAAGGCGGCGGGCATGGGCGGCATGGGCGGCGGCGACATCACGAAACGCGAGCACGTACGCGTGGCGGTGATCGGATCCGGATTCGGCGGGCTCGGCGCGGCCGTACGGCTGCGGCGCGAGGGGATCACGGACTTCGTCGTGCTGGAGCGCGCCGACTCGGTCGGCGGCACCTGGCGAGACAACAGCTATCCGGGGTGCGCGTGCGACGTCCCCTCGCACCTGTACTCCTTCTCCTTCGCGCCCAACCCCGACTGGCCCCGGACCTTCTCCGGCCAGCCGGCCATCCGCGCGTACCTGGAGCACGTCGCCGACACCTTCGGACTGCGCCGGCACATCCGGCTCGGCCACGAGGTCCTGATGATGCGCTGGGACGCCGACGAACTGCGCTGGGAGGTCGAGACCTCGGCCGGCACACTCACCGCCGACGTCGTCGTCTCGGCGACCGGACCGCTGTCCGACCCCAAGATGCCGGAGGTCCCCGGGCTCGCCGAGTTCCCGGGCAAGGTCTTCCACTCCGCGCGCTGGGACCACGACTACGACCTGGCCGGCAAGCGCGTCGCCATGATCGGTACGGGTGCCTCCGCCATCCAGATCGTGCCCGCCATCGCGCCCGACGTGGAGCGGCTGACCCTCTTCCAGCGGACCCCGCCGTGGGTGATGCCGCGCACCGACCGGGCCATCACCGCCGCGGAGCGCTGGCTGCACCGCCAGCTGCCCTTCACCCGGGCGGCGCGCCGCGGGCTGCTCTGGGGCATCCGGGAACTGCAGGTCAGCGCCTTCACCAAGCGGCCGAACCAGCTCGGGCTCATCGAATCGCTGGCCAAGGCCAACATGGCGCGCTCGATCAAGGACCCGGCGCTGCGCGCCAAGCTGACGCCCGACTACAGGATCGGCTGCAAGCGGATCCTGCTCTCCAGCGAGTACTACCCGGCGCTGGCGCGGCCCAATGTGGACCTGGTCGCCTCCGGGCTCAAGGAGATCCGCGGCTCGGTCCTGGTCGCCGCCGACGGGACGGAGACCGAGGTCGACGCGATCGTCTTCGGCACCGGCTTCCACGTCACGGACATGCCGATCGCCGACCGGGTGGTGGGCGCGGAGGGCAAGACGCTCGCGGACGAGTGGAAGGACGGGATGCAGTCGCTGCGCGGGGCCACCGCGGCGGGCTTCCCGAACTGGATGACGATCATCGGTCCGAACACCGGGCTCGGGAACAGCTCGATGATCCTGATGATCGAGTCGCAGCTCAACTACATGGCCGACTACCTGCGGCAGCTGGGCATGCTGGGCGGGCGGGTCGCGCTGGCGGCGCGGCCGTCGGCGGTGAACCGGTGGAACCGGCAGGTGCAGGCCCGGATGGAGCGGACGGTGTGGAACACCGGCGGCTGCACCAGCTGGTACCTCGATGCGCAGGGGCGCAACACGACGGTCTGGCCGGGGACTACGGGTGAGTTCCGGCGGGAGACGCGGGGCGTCGATCTGGCGGAGTACGAGGTGGTGCGGGTGCGGGAGCGCGAGCCGGTCCCTGCCGGGGGCTTTGGGTCGTCGGGTGCGGCGCCGTTGCCGGGGGCGCTGCCCCCGGACCCCCGCGCCTCAAACGCCGGCGAGGCTGGTTTTGCCTCCGGCGGCGCCTCAAACGCCGGCGAGGCTGGTTCTGCCTCCGGCAAGGCTGAGTTGGGGGC